>NZ_BCBJ01000075.1:0-74679 GCF_001320605.1 Pseudomonas sp. NBRC 111133
CCTGAAGCCCTACAAAGATAAGGCGAAACCGTGACCCTTCACCTCCAAGCCGCAGGCCTGGCCTGCGAGCGCGACTGGCGCCTGTTATTCGAGCAGCTCGATTTCGAGTTGGGTGCCGGCGACATGCTGCAGATCAGCGGCCCGAACGGCAGCGGCAAGACCAGCCTGCTGCGTCTGCTGGCCGGGCTGATGCAGCCGACTGCCGGGCAGATCCTGCTGGGCGGTAAGCCACTGGCTGAGCAGCGCCATGCCCTGGCCAGCATCCTGTTGTGGATCGGCCACGCCGCTGGCATCAAGGACCTGCTCACCGCTGAAGAAAACCTTACCTGGCTGTGCGCCTTGCACCAGCCGGCCAGCCGCGAGGCGATCTGGGCAGCGCTGGAGGCCGTCGGCCTGCGGGGTTTCGAGGACGTACCCTGCCATACCCTGTCAGCCGGCCAGCAGCGGCGCGTGGCCTTGGCCCGGTTGCACATGGCCTGCCCGCCGCTGTGGATTCTTGACGAGCCGTTCACGGCGCTGGACAAGCAGGGCGTGGCACAGCTGGAAGCACACCTGGCGACCCATTGCGAACAGGGTGGTACGGTGGTGTTGACCACTCACCACACGCTGGAACGCAAGCCCTCCGGTTACCGTGAACTGAACCTGGGGCAATGGGCGGCATGAGCGTATTCGTCTTGTTGTTGCGCCGCGAAGCGCGCCTGCTGTTCCGCCGTCCGGCCGAGCTGGCCAACCCGCTGGTATTCTTCGCCATCGTTGTGGCGTTGTTCCCGTTGGCGGTCGGCCCGGAAAGCCAATTGTTGCAAACCTTGTCGCCTGGGCTGGTCTGGGTGGCGGCATTGCTGGCGGTGCTGTTGTCGCTGGACGGCCTGTTCCGTAGCGATTTCGAGGACGGCTCGCTGGAACAGTGGGTGCTGTCGCCGTACCCGCTGGCGCTGCTGGTGCTGGCCAAGGTGCTGGCGCACTGGATCTTTTCAGGGCTGGCGCTGGTATTGTTGGCGCCGCTGCTGGCGCTGATGCTGGGGCTGCCGAGCCATTGTCTGCCGGTGCTGATTGGCTCGCTGCTGCTGGGTACGCCGGTACTGAGCCTGCTGGGTGCGGTGGGCGCGGCGCTGACGGTTGGCCTCAAGCGCGGTGGTTTGTTACTGGCGTTGCTGATTCTGCCGTTGTATATCCCTGTATTGATCCTGGGCAGTGGTGCGTTGCAAGCGGCGTTGCAAAATATGCCGGCAACCGGCCACCTGCTCTGGCTTGCCAGCCTCACGGCCCTGGCCGTGACCCTGGCACCCTTTGCGATAGCGGCCGGCCTGAAAATCAGCGTTGGCGAATAACGAGTCCCGGGCTTTCAAGCCCGGCCAATACCCTGGATGTACCCTGATGAAAATAAGCTGGACGTGGTTCCACAAGCTGGGCTCCCCCAAATGGTTCTATGCCATCAGCGGCCGCATGCTGCCATGGCTGGCCGGTGCTGCCGTGCTCCTGCTGCTGGTCGGCATCACCTGGGGCCTGGCCTTCGCCCCACAGGACTACCAGCAGGGCAACAGCTTCCGCATCATCTACATTCATGTGCCGGCGGCAATGCTGGCACAGTCCTGCTACGTGCTGCTGGCGGTGGCCGGGGTGGTGGGGCTGGTGTGGAAAATGAAAATCGCCGATGTCGCCTTGCAATGCGCCGCGCCGATCGGCGCCTGGATGACCGCCGTGGCGCTGGTCACTGGCGCCATCTGGGGCAAGCCGACCTGGGGCAGCTGGTGGGTGTGGGATGCCCGCCTTACGTCCATGCTTATCCTGCTGTTCCTGTACTTCGGCATTATTGCGTTGGGCCAGGCGATCAGTAATCGTGACAGTGCGGCCAAGGCCTGCGCGGTGCTGGCGATTGTCGGTGTGGTGAACATCCCGATCATCAAGTACTCGGTGGAGTGGTGGAACACCCTGCACCAGGGCGCCACCTTCACCCTTACCGAAAAACCGGCGATGCCCGCCGAAATGTGGCTGCCGTTGCTGTGCACGGCGCTGGGTTTCTACTGCTTCTTCGGTGCCGTGCTGCTGTTGCGCATGCGCCTTGAAGTGCTCAAGCGCGAGGCGCGCGCCAGTTGGGTCAAGGACGAAGTGTTGAACAGCCTGGGGCGGAGGGCCGCACAATGAGCTTTGCCACCTTTGGTGACTTTCTTGCCATGGGCCACCATGGCCTGTACGTGTGGTCGGCCTATGGCATCTGCCTGGCCGTGCTGGCGCTGAACGTTGCTGCGCCGCTGCTGGCCCGCCGTCGCTACCTGCAAGAAGAGGCGCGCCGTTTGCGCCGGGAGAACAACCAGTGAATCCGCAGCGCAAGAAACGCCTGTTGCTCATCGTCGGCCTGCTGGTCGGCGTCGGGGTTGCCGTCGGCTTTGCCTTGAGCGCACTGCAGCAGAACATCAACCTGTTCTACACCCCCACCCAGATCGCCAATGGCGAAGCACCGCTGGACACGCGCATCCGCGCAGGCGGCATGGTCGAGAAAGGCTCGGTGCAGCGTTCGTCCGACTCGCTGGATGTGCGCTTCGTGGTCACCGACTTCAACAAGTCTGTACCGATCACCTATCGTGGCATCCTGCCTGACCTGTTCCGCGAAGGGCAGGGCATTGTCGCCCTGGGCAAGGTCAACGCCGACGGTGTGGTGGTGGCCGACGAAGTGCTGGCCAAGCACGATGAGAAGTACATGCCGCCCGAGGTCACCAAGGCCCTGAAGGAAAGCGGCCAGGCCGCCACGGGTGCGGAGGCCAAGCCATGAACGCGGCGCTGGTAATCCCCGAACTGGGCCAGCTGGCGATGATCCTGGCCATCTGCTTCGCCGCCGTACAGGCCAGTGTGCCGCTGCTCGGCGCCTGGCGTGGCGACAGCCTGTGGATGAGCCTGGCGCGGCCGGCGGCATGGGGGCAGTTCGCGTTCCTGGCGTTTGCCTTCGCGTGCCTCACTCATGCCTTCATGACCGACAATTTCTCGGTTGCCTACGTCGCCAGCAACTCCAACAGCGCCTTGCCCTGGTACTACAAGTTCAGCGCTGTGTGGGGCGCCCACGAAGGGTCGTTGCTGCTCTGGGCGCTGATCCTGGGCGGCTGGACCTTTGCCGTGTCGGTGTTCTCGCGCCAGTTGCCGCAGGTGATGCTGGCCCGCGTGCTGGCGGTGATGGGCATGATCAGCGTGGGCTTCCTGAGCTTCCTGATCATCACCTCCAACCCGTTCCAGCGCCTGCTGCCGCAGGTGCCGACCGATGGTCGCGACCTCAACCCGCTGCTGCAGGACTTTGGCCTGATTGTTCACCCGCCGATGCTGTACATGGGTTACGTGGGCTTCTCGGTGGCCTTCGCCTTCGCCATCGCTGCCTTGCTCGGCGGCCGCCTGGATGCTGCCTGGGCGCGCTGGTCGCGGCCGTGGACCATCGTTGCCTGGGCCTTCCTTGGCGTGGGCATCACCCTGGGATCGTGGTGGGCCTACTATGAGCTGGGCTGGGGGGGCTGGTGGTTCTGGGACCCGGTGGAGAACGCCTCGTTCATGCCCTGGCTGGTAGGAACGGCGCTGATCCACTCGCTGGCAGTGACCGAAAAACGCGGGGTGTTCAAGAGCTGGACAGTGCTGCTGGCCATTGCCGCGTTCTCGTTGAGCCTGCTGGGGACTTTCCTGGTGCGTTCCGGTGTGCTGACCTCGGTGCACGCCTTTGCCGCCGACCCGTCGCGGGGCATTTTCATCCTGATCTTCCTGCTGTTCGTGGTCGGTGGTTCGCTCACCCTGTTCGCCCTGCGTGCCCCAGTGGTCAAGAGCCAGGTCGGCTTCGCCCTGTGGTCGCGCGAGACGCTGCTGCTGGCCAACAATCTGGTGCTGGTGGTGGCTGCTTCGATGATCCTGCTCGGCACCCTGTACCCGCTGGTACTCGATGCCCTCACCGGGGCCAAGCTGTCGGTCGGCCCGCCGTACTTTGATGCCTTGTTCCTGCCGCTGATGGCGCTGTTGATGGTGGTGCTGAGCGTGGGGGTGGTGGTGCGCTGGAAGGACACCCCGGGCAAATGGCTGGCCAGCATGATGACCCCGGTGCTGATTGGCAGCGCCATCCTGGCCCCTGTGGCCGGCTTTATCGTCGATGACTTCGACTGGCCGACCCTGACCGCCTTCGCCCTGGCCGCCTGGGTAGTGCTCGGCGGGCTGCGCGACATCCTCGACAAGACCCGCCACAAAGGCCTGCTCAAGGGCCTGCCCGGCCTGGGCCGCAGCTACTGGGGCATGCAGCTGGCGCACCTGGGCCTGGCGGTGTGCGCGCTGGGCGTGGTGCTGTCGAGCAACAACAGCGCCGAACGCGACCTGCGCATGGCCCCGGGCGAAAGCGTGGAACTGGGTGGTTACCACTTCCTGTTCCAGGGCGCCAAGCACTTTGAAGGGCCGAACTTCATCTCCGACAAGGGTACCGTGGTGGTCAGCCGTGATGGCCGTGAAATTACCACCCTGCACCCGGAGAAGCGCCTGTACACCGTGCAGCAGTCGATGATGACCGAAGCCGGTATCGATGCAGGCTTTACCCGCGACCTGTACGTCGCCCTGGGCGAGCCGCTGGAGAACGGCGCGTGGGCCGTGCGCGTACATATCAAGCCTTACGTTCGCTGGATCTGGCTGGGCGGTCTGCTGACTGGCCTGGGTGGGTTGCTGGCGGCCCTCGACCGGCGTTACCGCGTCAAGGTCAAGACCCGGGTGCGTGATGCCCTGGGCGTGTCTGGAGCAGCTGCATGAAGCGTTGGATCATGGTAGTCCCCCTGGCAGTGTTCCTGCTGGTGGCGGTGTTCCTCTACAAAGGGTTGTTCCTCAAGCCCGACGAGCTGCCTTCGGCAATGATCGGCAAACCGTTCCCGGTGTTTTCGCTGGCCTCGACCCAGGGCGACCGCACCCTGACCCAGGCCGACTTGCAGGGCCGCCCGGCGCTGGTCAACGTGTGGGCCACCTGGTGCCCGTCGTGCAAGGTCGAGCACCCGTACCTTAACCAGCTGGCCCAGCAGGGCGTGGTGATTCTCGGGGTCAACTACAAGGACGACAATGCCGCCGCGCAAAAATGGCTGGCCGAGTTCCACAACCCTTATCAGCTGGATATCCGCGACGAGCAGGGCAGCCTGGGCCTGGACCTGGGCGTGTACGGCGCGCCGGAAACCTTCCTGATCGACGCCAAGGGCATCATTCGCTACAAACACGTGGGCATTGTCGATGCCACGGTGTGGCGCGAACAGCTCGCCCCGCTTTACCAGGGCCTGGTCGATGAGGCCAAACCATGAGGCGTTGGCTGGCGGCTGCCGTGCTGGGCATGAGCTTGGCCGGCGTGGCCAAGGCGGCCATCGACACCTACCAGTTCCGCGACGAGGCCGAGCGCGAGCGCTATCAGCAACTGACCAAGGAACTGCGCTGCCCCAAGTGCCAGAACCAGGACATCGCCGACTCCAACGCGCCGATTGCCGCCGACCTGCGCCGGGAAATCTTCCGCATGTTGGGCGAGGGCAAGAGCAACCAGCAGATCGTCGACTTCATGGTCGACCGCTATGGCGACTTCGTGCGCTACAAGCCGGCGCTCAGCGGGCGCACTTGGCTGTTGTGGTTCGGCCCGGGGATTCTGCTGGCCGGCGGTTTCGTGGTGTTGGTGGTGATCGTGCGCCGGCGCCGCGGTACGGCTGTGCAGGGCGGCAATGAATTGTCTGCCGAAGAACGCGAGCGTCTCGCCAAACTGCTGGAAAAAGAACAGACCCATGATTGAATTCTGGCTTAGCGCGGGCCTGCTGCTGCTCGCTGCCCTCAGCTTTTTGCTGATCCCTGTCCTGCGTGGCCGTCGTCGTCAGCAGGAAGAAGACCGCACCGCCCTGAACGTGGCCCTGTACCAGGAGCGTGTTGCCGAACTGGCCGCCCAGCAGGCTGCGGGCGTGCTTGACGAGGCGCAGATGACCAGGGGCCGTGACGAGGCTGCCCGCGAATTGCTGGCCGATACCGAAGGCGCCGAGGCACCGCGCCAGGGCCACTTGGGCAAGGCCTTGCCGCTGCTGGCGGCTGTGCTGGTACCGCTGATGGCGCTTGGGCTGTACCTGCATTTTGGTGCGGCCGACAAGGTGGCCCTGACCCAGGAATTCGCCGAGGCGCCCAAGTCGATGGAAGAAATGACCACGCGTCTGGAGCGCGTGGTGCAGGCCCAGCCGGATTCGGCCGAGGCCATGTACTTCCTGGGCCGCGCCTACATGGCCGAGCAACGCCCGGCTGATGCGGCGCGCACCTTCGAGCGGGCCGTGGCCTTGGCCGGCCGACAGCCCGAGCTGCTGGGGCAATGGGCTCAGGCCCTGTATTTTGCTGCTGACAAACAGTGGAGCCCGCAGTTGCAGGTGCTGACTGACGAAGCCTTGAAAGCCGACCCCAACGAGGTGACCAGCCTGGGCCTGCGCGGCATTGCGGCCTTCGAAGGGGAGCGTTACCAGGAAGCCATCGACTACTGGAAGCGCCTGCTGGCGCAGCTGCCGGAAGGTGACGCATCGCGTGACGCCCTGCAGGGCGGTATCGACCGCGCCGTCGAGCGCCTGGGGGGGGCTGTGGCGGAAGCTCCCCCCGCACCTGCAGCGGCCCGCCTGAAAGTACGGGTGGAGCTGGCGGCGGCGCTGAAAGACAAGGTCAAGCCGGGCGACACCGTGTTCATCTTTGCCCGCGCCAGCAATGGCCCGCCCATGCCGCTGGCGGCCAAGCGGGTGACGGTGGCGCAGTTGCCGATCGAGGTGGAGTTGTCTGATGCTGACGCGATGATGCCGCAGATGAAACTGTCGCAATTTGCCGAAGTCCAACTGGTTGCACGTGTATCGCGCGCTGGCCAGCCTACCCACGGCGAATGGATTGGCCAGGGAGCGCCACTGCCCAGCGCCACCCAGGCTACCCAGCGCCTGACCATCGACAGCCCCGACCAGTAAGAGAGCAATGCCATGCACAGCACCGTCCGCCTGACCCTGATTACCCTGGCCCTGGGTTTGTCTGCGTGTACGGTGCATCAGCCGTATGAGCAGCCTGAACCCCCGATTGAACGCGTGCCGCCACAGGGGCCGGTGGTCAAGCCGTTGCCGGGCGGGCAGCCATCGTCCCAGCCGAGCAAGCCGGCGGCGATTCCCAAACCGATGCCGCGTACCTCGGCCAGCTTTGCGCCACCGCCTGGTGGGGCGAGCCATTGGGACCCTAAACTGGGTGTATATGTGTTGGAGAAACAGCCCAATACCTTCTACCGGCAGCGTACGTATTACCGGTTTGATAACGGTTGGAGCTGGTCGTTGAGCCCGAATGGTCCGTGGCAAGAAACGGATAGCAGTGGTGTGCCAGGGGGGTTGGGGCGGGCGTTCGCTCAATAGTGGGCTTTTGGGGTTTGTCTTGAGTTTTTTGGGGTGTTCGAGATCGAGCGCCGCCCGCGCCTACGTTCATTTCGGGCCAGTCCGTCCCCAGTCCGTCCTATGAGATTCGCGCGCGAACGCATTGGCGCATGGCACAGTATCGAGTTGTACAAACAAGGCGGTCGCGCGCGTCTGTCACAGGCATAACTGGCCCGAAACAAGCGTAGGAGTGAGCGCAGCTCACGATGCGCCGCGCGCGCGGCGCTCGATCTCCCAGGCGTCATGTAATCTCGTCTTACATCTATCGATACAGTACAGTTTTCCGCGAAATTACCAATTGACTGTACTGTATGGTCACTCCGCATAATCCCCACCTGCAGGCGTTCTTTGCAGGTGAGCCCGTCTTGACCCCGGTTCGCGCGTGAATCTCTATCAGCCATCTGCCTGGCAACACCCGGGCAACAAGGAGTGTGTGCATGCAACTCGAAATCTTCCAGGTCGATGCCTTTTCCGCCGAACCGTTCGGTGGCAACCCGGCCGCCGTGATTCCGCTGCAAAGCTGGCTGCCGGACGATGTGCTGCAGCGCATCGCCGAAGAGAACAACCTGTCGGAAACCGCCTATTTCGTGCGCAATGGTGAAACTTACGACCTGCGCTGGTTCACCCCGACCGTGGAAGTTGACCTGTGCGGCCACGCCACCCTGGCGTCCGCCTATGTGCTGTTCGAGCAACTGGGCGAGCAGGCGCAGGTGCTCCGCTTCAACACCCGCAGCGGCGAGTTGCGCGTCAGCCGTGGCGCTGACGGGTTGCTAGCGATGGATTTCCCGGCCAAGCAGCCGGTTGCGGTGGATATTCCGGCAGGGTTGCTGCAAGCGCTGGGTTTGAACCAGGCACAGGCGTTGTACCAAAGCGACGACTATGTGGTGGTGATCGACGATGCGTTGATCCTCGACACCCTGACGCCGGACTTCGTAGCGTTGAACACGTTCGACGTGCGTGGTATTGCCGTGACGGCAGCAGGGCGTGGTTTTGATTTCGTCACCCGCTGGTTCGGCCCTCGGGTTGGCGTGAATGAAGACCCGGTAACCGGTTCGGCGCACACCTCGCTGGCACCGGTGTGGGCGGAGCGTCTGGGCAAGCGGGTACTAAGCTGTGAGCAGGGCGGGGCGCGCAAAGGGCAGCTGCAGTGCGAAGTGCCGGGCAATGGCCGGGTAATCATCAGCGGGCGGGCGGCGTTGTACCTGCGCGGTACCGTCTACTTCTGAGGCCCGTTCAGGCATCTATACTGGCTGGCTCTTTCCCTGTTCAAGGAGCCAGCCATGGCCCTGGAAAAACAAGGCACTTGCCTGTGTGGTGCCACCACGCTCAAGGTCACTGTAGACAACACCCATGTCAGTGCCTGCCATTGCAGCATGTGCCGCAAATGGACTGGCGGCCCGCTGCTGGTTGTGGAGTGCAGCCGGCCCCCGGTGATCGAAGGGCGTGCACCCTCGGTGTATGAGTCGTCTGACTGGGCTCAGCGCGCGTTTTGCGGCCAGTGCGGCACGCACCTGTATTACCGGCTCAAGGCCAACGACTTCCATGCCGTGCCGGTCGGCCTGCTCGACGGTGACCAGGCGTGGGATTTCAACCTGCAGATTTTCGTGGAAGAAAAACCCGCCTGGTACTGCTTTGCCAACCAGACCAAGGAACTGACTGGCCAAGAGGTGTTCGAGCAGAACAGCTGATTGCTCAGCGCGGCCCGGTTTGAAGCGGCGGCATGAAACACCGCGCAAACTTGCAAAACCGGTGCATTCCTGAGAAAAGGGCGGCTTTGTTTTCCCGCGTTGGAGCGTGCCCATGAGCCAAGAACTGCAGATCATCGACCTGGTGGAGGGTGATGGCAAAGCCGCCGTCAAAGGCGCCCTGATCACCACCCAGTACACCGGCTGGCTGGCCGACGGCAGCGAGTTCGATTCGTCCTGGTCACGCGGTAAGCCGTTCCAGTGCGTGATCGGCACCGGCCGGGTGATCAAAGGCTGGGATCAAGGCCTGATGGGCATGCGTGTGGGTGGCAAGCGCAAGCTGCAGGTTCCAGCACACCTGGGCTATGGCGAGCGCAGCGTGGGGGCGATCCCGCCGAATTCGGACCTGACCTTCGAGATCGAATTGCTGGAAGTGCTGACGCGGGATGATTGAACTGCTGCATTGCAACCTCAGGTTCTTGCCGCTTACACAATTGCGCAACACCCATCCCCTAACCTAGGCCTTGCCTAGGGAACGGCATCTACCTCCAGGGAGGAACCAAACGGGTTCAGGGCACTCTGACCCTCACTCGTTGCCAAGGATGGCATTCACTACAAGGGCGCCCAGCAGCTGATGAGGCGATGTGGCGGGTTGATCCGATTTTCTTTGCCACACGAGCCTGCCTTGATGAAGTTGCCAACATTCTTCCGCCGTCGCCGTCACTTGCTGCTGAGCCTGGAGCTTACAGCTGTCGCCGTACCGCTGGCGTTGGAGGCTGTCGAAAGCCGTGCGCAAGCGGTGGATGGCACCCAGACCCTGGTGTTCCTGCGCCATGCCGAGAAGCCGGGCGAGGGGCTGGGCCAGTTGAACTGCCAAGGCCTGAACCGTGCGCTGGACCTGGCCACTGTGCTGCCCGAGCGCTTTGGCAAGGCCGATTACGTGTTCGCTGCCAACCCTTCGCGGCATGTCGAGGAAGGCAGCAAGGACGAAAGCTACAGCTACATCCGCCCGTTGATGACCATTACCCCCAGCGCCATCCGTCTGGGCCTGCCGGTGAACATCGACTATGGCGCCAACGACACCGACGAACTGGCTGACGAGCTGCTGAGCGACAAGTACCGCAATGCAACCATCTACACCGCCTGGTCGCATGGTTACCTCCCGGAGTTGATCAATACCGTGGCCGGCAAGGCGCTGGGTGAAGAGCGGGTGATTACCGATGACTGGAACGGCGATGACTTCGATACCCTCTATGTACTGACCCTGACCTGGCACGACGGCAAGGCCAGCCTGCTCAGCCGTAACGTACGCCAGGGCCTGAATGACGGTGCGCACAGCTGCCCGACCTGAGATTATAGTGCAGCGTTAGCCCGAATGATGAGCTGACCTGTACCGGCCTCTTCGCGGGTTTACCCGCGAAGAGGCCGTTAAAGGCAGCTAAAGACTCAGCGCCCGAACCGCATCGGCCAACCCACCACTTTCTTCGCCCGTGGCGTGGCATAGGTGCGCACCTTGGAGGTACTCAAGCCCATGCGCACCAGCGACTCGGCAATGGTCACCGCCGCGCTCACCCCATCCACCACCGGCACGCCGGTGCGTTGGCGGATCTGCTCGTCCAGCCCGGCCATGCCGCCGCAACCCAGGCAGATCACCTCGGCCTTGTCATCACGCACGGCTCGCTCGGCCTGCTCCACGATGGCTTCCACTGCACGCTGCGGGTCTTCTTCCAGTTCCAGCACGGCCAGCCCGCTGGCCCTTACCGAGGCGCAGCGGTCGTACAGCCCGGAGAGCTTCAAACGGTCCTCTATCAGCGGTACGGTGCGGTCCAGGGTGGTCACCACCGAGTAAGCATGGCCCAGGTACATCGCCGTGCTGGCGGCTGCATCGGTAATGTCCACTACCGGTACGTTCAGCAGCTCCTGCAAGCCTTCACGGCCGTGTTCGCCATAGCCGGCCTGGATCACGGCGTCGTAGGGGCCTTCATAGGCCAGCACCCGGTCCATCACGGCGATGGCAGCCAGGTAGCTCTCGAAATTGCCTTCTACCGACTCGGCGCCAAACCAGGGGGTGAGGCCAATGATCTCGGTGCCGGGGGTGGCGACACTGCGCGCCTGTTCGGCAATGGCCTCGGTGATGGCTTCGGTGGTGTTGACGTTGGCAATCAGAATACGCATGGGTAGGCTTCCTTGATCAATGGCTGCTGTGGTCGACAGCGATGCACTCGCCGCTGACGTCGTGGTAGTGGCGGTTGCGAGGTGCGATCAGCAGGTACAGGGCGGCGGCGATGCCGGCCCCGATCAGCCAGGAGAACGGCGCCACATGCTGGAAGTGGGGTACCAGCGCCAGGACAATGGCCAGCAGTGCGGCCGGCATGAAGGCTGCCACGGCGCGCAGGTTGATGCCCTTGGTGTAGTGGTAGGCACCGGCCGGGTCTTCGCTGTAGAGCTGCGGCACGTTGATGCAGCCTTTGCGCAGCAACCAGTAGTCGGACATGATCACCCCGTACAGCGGGCCGAGCAGGGCGCCCAGGCCCGACAGGAAGTACACGATCACCAATGGGCTGTTGTACAGGTTCCACGGCAGGATCAGCACTGCCACGGTGGCACTGATCAACCCGGCGCGGCGGAAGTTGAGGTGACGCGGCGCCAGGTTGCTGAGCACGAAGGCCGGGGCGACGAAGTTGGCCATGATGTTCACCGCCACGGTGACGATCAGGAAGGCCAGGCAGCCAAGTACCAGGAAGGATGTGCTCGGGATGGCCGCGACGATCTGCGTCGGGCTGTCGATGATCTGGCCGTTGATCTGGAACTGTGCGCCGCTCAGCACCACGGTGATGATGGCAAATACCAGGATGTTCACCGGCAGGCCCCAGAAGTTGCCCACGCGAATCGTCTTGCGGCACGGCGAGGAGCGGGCGAAGTCACAGAAGTTCAGCACCAGGGTGCCGTAAATCGCCAACCACAGCGCACCGCCGGCAAAGATGTTGCGCCACATCTCGTAGCCAGTCAGCGGCTCGGCCACCGACCAGGCGATGCGCGTGTCGGCCTGGAAGTACATGAATACCGCCAGGGCCGAGACGGTCAGCAGGATCACCGGGCCTGCGAAACCCTCGTAGCGGCGCACCATCTCCATGCCGTACGCCAGGATCACCAGCTGCACCAGCCAGATCGACACGAAGCACACCCAGCCCAGGCTTGAAAGGCCGAGGATGCTGTCGTGATCGTAGGCTGCCATGTGCGGCCACACGGCGGTCAGGAGCACGCGCAGCACCACGGAGGCGAGGTAGGTCTGGATGCCGAACCAGGCAATGGCAATGACGGCGCGGATCAGCGCCGGAATCTGCGCGCCGTGGATGCCGAAGGCGATGCGGCTGATGACCGGGAAGGGAACGCCGGTTTTCTGCCCCATGTAGCCGGACAGGTTCATGAAGAAGTACACCAGCGCCGCGCCAATCGCCAGCGACAGCAGGATTTGCCAGCCACCCAGGCCAAGGGCGAACAAGCCCATGGCGAACGAATAATTGGCGATATTGTGCACATCGTTTGTCCACAACGCGAAGATGCTGTATCCACCCCAGCGGCGGCCTTCGATACGGGTAGGTGCAAGGTCGCGGTTATGCAGGCGCGGGCTCAGGGCCAACGCTGGCTGGCTGCCGTCAAGTGTGGAAGCAGGGTGGGTGCTGGCGACGGATAGTTCAGGGGCAAGGTCGAGGCTGCTACTCATTCCGGCGGGCTCCTGATGCACATGGACTGCGATGAGCGGGCATGCGCACGGGCTCGCCATCTCGTCGGTGCAGCTTGGCATCACAGGGTTCTGGGCGCGGCGGCCGGGATTGGACCGGCGTCGCGGGTTATTGTGTATTTATGTTTTGTTTAGTTTGTATACAAAACACGAAGACACAAAAGCGAGTTCCATGCCAAGGAAAGAGCAAGCGTTAAAGGGCTGTCATTTCGAATCCAGGGCTTCGAAAGATAAGCTCATGAAATTCAGGAATTATAAGTTGACCAAATAAACAGGTTTAAATTTTTAGGAAGATAATTAGTTGATCGAATGGTCAAAATTAGTTGCAGGGTAGTGTGTAACGTATTGGGGCGTAACCGGATAAAGTGCACACAAAAATGGCACTTAAGGTGACATTTTTGTGCACAAAAAATAGTCAGGTTTCCTGTGGTACCTCTCAATCCATTGGCGGCAACCGCCGCTTCACCGGGCTCTTCTTGATGATTGCGGTGTTGGTCTCGGCCAGCACATTGATGCGATCGAGCAGGGTATCCAGTTGCTCCATCGAGCGCACATGCAGCCGGGCAATGAAGCAGTCTTCGCCAGTAACCTTGTCGCACTCGGTGAACTCAGGTATCGCAATGATCTGCCGCTCCACCTCCTGCAGCTGCCCCGGCAGCGGGCGGATGCGCACGATGGCCTGCAACTGGTAGCCAAACGCGCGCGGGTCGACCTCCACGGTGTAGCCGCGCAGCACGCCGCGCTCCTCCAGCCGGCGCAGGCGCTCGCTGACGCTGGGTGCGGACAGCCCGCTCACCTGCGCCAGGGCCTTCAGCGAGCGGCGCGAGTCCTCCATCAGGGCATTGATCAGGAGTTGGTCGATAGCGTCAGTCATGGTCACCTCAATAGGTAATTTGCGTTATTTGCCTTGATAGTAAAGGCGCGTATGACAATCTGCCTTCGTTATCCGCTGGATGGCACCCCGGTATCCTTTGCATACTGTTGCCATCGTCAACGGGAGGTGTGAGATGGACAGTTCATTGCGCCGTGGCTCGCTGGAAATGGTTGCTGCCATGCTGATTTCCGGGACCATCGGCTGGTTCGTGCTGGTGTCCGGCCAGCCCGTGCTTGAGGTGGTGTTCTGGCGCTGCGTGTTCGGCGCCGTGACCTTGCTGGTGATCTGCGCCGTTTTTGGCTTTCTGCGGCCGGGAGTGATCAGCCGCACGGCGTTCTTGCTGGCGATTGCCAGTGGGGTGGCGATTGTCGGCAACTGGTTACTGTTGTTTGCCTCGTACTCACGGGCGTCGATTGCCATTGGCACGGCGGTGTACAACGTGCAGCCGTTTCTGCTGGTGGGGCTGGCGGCGCTGTTCCTGGGCGAGAAGATTACCTTGGCCAAGGTGACCTGGCTGAGCGTCGCCTTCCTCGGCATGTTGGCCATCGTCAGTGCCCATGGCACGGGGCAGGGTGGCGGTGAGGATTATCTGCTGGGAATTGCCCTGGCGCTGGGGGCGGCGTTCTTGTACGCAATCGCTGCACTGATCATCAAGCGCCTGAGTGGCACGCCGCCTCACCTGATTGCATTGATCCAGGTGACCACCGGTGTGCTGATGCTGGCACCCTGGGTCAGGCCTGGCGGGTTGCCCGGAGAAATGCCGGCGTTGGCCAGCTTGTTGGCACTGGGCATGGTGCACACCGGCCTCATGTATGTGCTGCTTTACAGTGCCATCCAGCGTCTGCCCACGGCGCTGACCGGGGCGCTGTCCTTCATCTACCCGATTGCGGCGATTCTGGTGGACTGGGTGGCATTCGGGCATCGGCTGGCGCCGCTGCAGTGGCTGGGCGTGGGGTTGATCCTGGTGGCGGCGGCGGGGATGCAGCAGGGCTGGTGGTTCCGTTCTGCACAAGTGGCGGTCAAGGGGTAGAATGGCGGCCTTTTCATTTGTTTGCGACCCACCATGACTTCGCCGATCCACACCCTTGAGCAACACCTGCTCGCCGCGTTCGACCCTGCCCCGCAGGAAACCCGCCGACTGTTCCACGGTCGTGGCCGCTGCTGGGTGGGCCTGGAGCAAGTGACGGTCGACTGGTTGCAGGGTGTGCTGTCGGTCGGCTTGTTCCGCGAGCCACCCGAAGGCCAGCTGGCTGAACTGGAAGCCATGTTGCGTGCCTTTGCCGAACGCCCGCAGTGGTCCGGCCAGGCGATCCTCATTCAGCACCGCTACCTGCCCGACAGCCCGGGCCAGTGGCTGCTGGGCGAGCCGTGCCAGCAGCGTGAGGTGGTCGAGGATGGCCTGACCTACCTGCTGGATCTGGGCGTGCGGCAGAACAATGGCCTGTTCCTCGACATGCGCTACGGCCGGCGCTGGGTGCGCGAGCAGGCAGCCGGCAAGCGTGTGTTGAACCTGTTCGCCTACACCTGCGGCTTTTCGGTGGCGGCGATTGCCGGTGGCGCCGAGCAGGTGGTGAACCTGGACATGGCCAAGTCGGCGTTGTCCCGTGGCCGTGATAACCACCGCCTGAATGGCCACGATGCATCGCGGGTGGCCTACCTGGGGCATGAGCTGTTCAAATCGTGGGGCAAGGTGCGCAAGTACGGGCCTTATGACCTGATCATCATCGACCCGCCCACCTTCCAGCGCGGCAGTTTTGTGCTTACCCAGGATTACGCGAAGATCCTGCGGCGGTTGCCGGAGTTGCTGAATGTGGGTGGCACAGTGCTGGCGTGCGTGAACGACCCGGGGATCGGGCCGGAATTTCTGATCGAGGGGATGGCGGAGCAGGCGCCTTCGCTGGCGTTTGTCGAGCGGTTGGAGAACCCGCCGGAGTTTCCCGATGTGGACCCGGCCGGGGGGCTGAAGGCTTTGGTCTTCCGCCAGGTTTGATGTTGCTCTTGCCGGCCTCTTCGCGGCTAAAGCCGCTCCCACAGGGATCGCGATGAGGCCGGTAAGGCTTACCTCAATTATTGACCGCTATAAATCTGGTCAAACACGCCGCCATCATTGAAGTGGGTCTTCTGCACGGTGCGCCAGTCACCAAAGGTTTTCTCCACCGACAGGAAGTCCACTTTCGGGAAACGGTCGGTGTACTTGGCCAGTACCGTCGCATCCCTTGGGCGCAGGTAGTTGTTGGCGGCGATCTCCTGAGCTTCTGGCGACCACAGGTACTTCAGGTATTCCTCGGCCACGGCCTGGGTACCCTTCTTGGCCACCACCTTGTCCACCACGCTGACAGGTGGCTCGGCCTCGGCCGACACGCTTGGGTAAACCACTTCGAACTGGTCGCGACCGAACTCGCGGGCGATCATTTCGGCTTCGTTCTCGAAGGTGACCAGCACGTCGCCGATCTGGTTGGTCATGAACGTGGTGGTGGCAGCACGGCCACCGGTATCCAGCACCGGCGCTTGCTTGAACAGCTTGCCAACGAAGTCACGGGCCTTGGCCTCGTCACCGCCTTGCTTGAGCACATAGCCCCAGGCGGACAGGTAGGTGTAGCGGCCGTTACCCGAGGTTTTCGGGTTGGGCACGATCACCTGCACACCGTCCTTCAGCAGATCGGGCCAGTCTTTCAGGGCTTTCGGGTTGCCTTTGCGCACGATGAACACGGTGGCCGAGGTGAACGGCGCGCTGTTGTTCGGCAGGCGGGTTACCCAGTTGTCCGGCACCAGCTTGCCGTTGTCGGCCAGGGCGTTGATGTCGGTGGCCATGTTCATGGTGATGACGTCGGCCGGCAGGCCATCGATCACTGCACGCGCCTGCTTGCTGGAGCCGCCGAAGGACATCTGCACGTTGACCTTCTCTTTGTGCTCGGCTTCCCAGTGCTTCTGGAAGGCCGGGTTGTAGTCCTTGTAGAAGTCGCGCATCACGTCGTAGGAAACGTTCAGCAGGGTAGGGGCGGCCTGGGCGAGGTTGCCCAGGGCCAGGCCTGCGGCGAGCAGCGAGGCGGTGAACAGTTTTTTCACGTTGCTTCCTTGTTATGGTTCAGATGTTTGGCGATGTGCCAGCGACTATAGCGTTTGGTTCTTGGGGCTTTAAAGACGAAATGGCTCTTTGCTTATTCGGTTTTCGGGAACAGCACATTCCCACACCGGGAACAGAACGCCGCGCCATGCTCATGGGTCTTCTTGCTGCAAGTCGGGCAATCATGCTGCAGCTGTTCACCACGCATGGCATTGGCCAGCTCGGCGGTAAAGATGCCGGTCGGCACTGCAATAATTGAGTAACCCGTAATCATCACCAGCGACGACAGCACCTGGCCCAGGGGCGTCTTCGGCACGATATCGCCAAACCCCACGGTAGTGAGTGTGACGATAGCCCAGTAGATGCCTTTGGGGATGCTGGTAAAGCCATGCTCCGGTCCTTCAATCACATACATCAAGGTGCCGAACACGGTTACCAGGGTCGAGACCGTGACCAGAAACACGATGATCTTCTGCTTGCTGCCGCGCAGTGCCTCCATCAGGTAATGGGCCTGCTTGAGGTACGGGCTGAGCTTGAGCACGCGGAAGATCCGCAGCATCCGGATCACCCGGATGATCAGCAGGTACTGGGCGTCGCTGTAGTACAGCGCGATGATCCCCGGCACGATCGCCAGCAAGTCGACCAGGCCGTAAAAGCTGAAGGCATAGCGCAGGGGCTTGGGCGAGCAGTACAGGCGGGTGAGGTACTCGGCCAGGAAGATCGCGGTAAAGCCCCATTCGATGGCGGCGAGCAGGCCGGCGTAGCCTTGGTGTATTTCGTCGATGCTGTCGAGGATCACCGTGACCAGGCTGGCGAGGATGATCAGCAGGAGGATTTTGTCGAAGCGTCTTCCAGCCATGGTGTCGGTCTGGAAGACGATAACGAAGAGCCGTTCACGCAGGCTCGCAGGGTTGTTCATTGGCTCGGTCCACAAAAGCGATGGGCTGAGCCTAGGGGTTGCGTTTCAGCTGTGCAAGCGGCTGGCATTGCGCTGTCTGGGCTGGGCCAGATGGTTGCCCGCATGCATCAGCCAGCAGGCGGCGACAAAGGGCGCAGTCAGACCTGCCACAGGCAGCAGCGTGAACACCGGTTGCAGCAGCAGGGCCAAGGCAATTGCCAGCATTGTTACCCACGGTTTCTCACCCTGCCTGCTGAAGGCCAATGCCGCCAGTGCCGCATTGAAACCGTACAGGCCCATCCACGCAGTCTGCGCTTGGTCCGCGAGCAGTGCCACGCCGCCGCCGATGGCCGAACCAATCACTGCCCAGAGCGCTGCATAGGGGTTGGCGATGAGCATGCCGACAATAATCAGCAAGCCGGCCAAGGGCTGATCGAGCAGGAAAATCTGGCCCACACCCCGCGCCAGGGCATAGAGCGGATCGGCCTCGACGAAGCCGCTTGGCGAGGGGCTGGCGAACAGCAGCACGGCCCAGCCCAGCAACACGAACGGCGCGGTATAGGCGATCAGCAATTTGCCGCCGCGCTTGCGCCACTGGTGGGTGATGATGCTGGATAAACCGCCGGCGGCGAGGATCAGTGGCGGCAGCATGACCGACCACGGCAGCACGGCGCTGATCAGCAGGCCAATCAGCACACCGTTGTAGCAGTACAGCCCGGCCTGGCGGTCGGCGCGGTCGTAACCACGGGCCTGGGCGGTGATCAGGCCGGCCAGGGCGCCGAGCAGGGCACCACCGACCAGGTCGGGGGCGGTCAGCAGGATGGCCAGCAGGCAGCACAGGCCGCACAGGGGGTTGCGCAGCAGCAGCACCTGGCTGAAGCCGTTGAGTAACGCCGTGGCCCAGTCGGGGCACGGGTTGACGAAATTTTTGGTGTACATGGGGCAGTCAGTGAGGTTGAAGGAACGCGGTGGGCCTCTTTGGGCCTCGGGTTTTCCGCCGTTGTGTGCAACACCTCTAACCCTGTGGGAGCGGGCTTGCCCGCGAATGCGTCAGTTCAGACAACAGGGTTGTCCCTGCTGGCCTCTTCGCGGGCAAGCCCGCTCCTACAGGAGAGGTGTGATTGCTTAGATCAAGGTCTCGATCCGCAGCGTGTTAGTCGACCCCGGCTTGCCAAAAGGCACACCGGCCGTGATCAGCAGCGTATCGCCACGGCTGGCCATGCCTTGCGCCTGGGCAATCTCCAGCGCAGTCGACACCACCTCGTCCACCTGGCGCAGGCGGTCGTTGACCACCGAATGCACGCCCCACGCCACGCTTAGACGGCGAGCGGTGTTCAGGTTTGGCGTCAGGTTGAGGATCGGTGCCCGTGGCCGCTCGCGCGCAGCACGCAGGGTGGAGGCGCCCGATTCGCTGTAGTTGACCAGCACCGCCACCGGCAGGATGCCGCTGATACGGCGGATGGCGCAGCTGATGGCGTCCGACACCGTGGCTTCGGCTTTCGGCCGGCCAACGTCGAGCTGGGCCTGGTAGTCCGGGCCGTTTTCCACCTGGCGGATGATCTTGCTCATCATCTGCACAGCTTCCAGCGGGTAGTCGCCCGAGGCGGTCTCGGCCGACAGCATCACCGCATCGGCACCTTCGGCCACGGCGTTGGCCACGTCGGTGACTTCGGCGCGGGTCGGTGCCGGCGAGAAGCGCATGGATTCGAGCATCTGCGTGGCCACCACCACTGGTTTGCCCAGCTGGCGGCAGGTGCCGATGATGCGTTTCTGGATCTGCGGCACGCTTTCGGCGGGTACTTCCACACCCAGGTCACCACGGGCCACCATGATGGCGTCTGCCAGTTCGGCGATGGCTTGCAGCTGTTCGACGGCCGATGGCTTTTCGATCTTGGCCATCAGGTAGGCGCGGTCGCCAATCAGTTGGCGGGCTTCGACGATGTCTTCCGGGCGCTGCACGAACGACAGGGCCACCCAGTCCACGCCCAGTTCCAGGCCAAAGGCCAGGTCGTGGCGGTCTTTTTCGGTAAGCGGGGAGAGGTCGAGTACTGCTTGCGGCACGTTCACGCCCTTGCGGTCAGACAGCTCACCGCCGTTCAGCACGGTCGTGTCGATGGCATCGGCGTGCTTGGCGGTCACCCGCAGGCGCAGGCGGCCGTCGTCTACCAGCAGGTCCATGCCCGGCTCCAGCGCGGCGATGATTTCCGGATGGGGCAGGTTGACCCGCTCGCTGTTGCCTGGCGTCGTGTCCAGGTCCAGGCGCAATGACTGACCACGCTGCAGTTGCACCTTGCCTTCGGCCAGGCGGCCAACACGCAGCTTGGGCCCTTGCAGGTCCATGAGGATGCCCAGCGGGTAGTTGAGTTGCTGCTCGACTTCGCGGATCCACTGGTAGCGCAAGGCGTGGTCAGCGTGTTCGCCGTGGCTGAAGTTGAGGCGGAAGATGTTTACCCCGGCCTCGACCAGCTGGCGGATGTCGTCTTTGCCTTTGATCGCAGGGCCGAGGGTGGCGAGGATCTTTACTTTTTTATCAGGCGTCATGATTGGGCAGTCTCAAGGATCAGGATGGCGCGGAAATCGTTGACGTTGGTGCGGGTTGGTTCGGTGACGATCAGCGCATCCAGCGCGGCGAAATAGCCGTAGCCGTTGTTGTTGTCCAGCTCGTCGCTGGCCGACAGGCCCAGGGCCTCGGCGCGGGCGTAGCTGCCTGGGGTCATGAAGGCACCGGCGTTTTCTTCCGAGCCGTCGATGCCGTCGGTGTCACCGGCCAGGGCGTACACACCCGGCAGGCCTTTCAGGCTTTCGGTAAGGCTGAGGAGGAACTCGGCGTTGCGCCCGCCACGGCCGTTGCCGCGCACTGTCACGGTGGTTTCGCCGCCAGACAGGATCACGCAGGGGGCTTTCAGCGGCTGGCCGTGCAGCACGATCTGCCGGGCGATACCGGCATGCACCTTGGCCACTTCGCGCGATTCGCCTTCCAGGTCACCGAGGATCAGCGGGCTGAAACCGGCCTGTCGGGCTTTCACGGCGGCGGCTTCAAGCGACTGCTGGGGCTTGGCGATCAGCTGGAAGTGGCTGCGGGCCAGGGCCGGGTCGTCGGCTTTGACGGTTTCCGAGGCTGGGTTGTTCAGCCAGTCGATGACCGCTTGCGGCGCTTCGATGCTGTAGCGCTTGAGGATGGCCAGGGCATCGGCCGAGGTGCTCGGGTCGGCCACGGTGGGGCCGGAGGCGATGACCGTTGCCAGGTCGCCCGGTACATCGGAAATTGCATAGGTGTAAACGGTGGCAGGCCAGCAGGCCTTGGCCAGGCGGCCGCCTTTGATCGCCGAGAGGTGCTTGCGCACGCAGTTCATCTCGCCGATGGTAGCGCCGGATTTGAGCAGTGCCTTGTTGATCTGCTGCTTGTCGGCCAGGGTCAGGCCCTCGGCCGGCAGCGCCAGCAGGGCGGAACCACCGCCAGACAGCAGGAAGATGACGCGGTCGTCTTCGTTGAGGTTGCTGACCAGGTCCAGCACGCGCTTGGCCACGGCCAGGCCGGCGGCGTCGGGGACCGGGTGGGCGGCTTCGACCACTTCGATTTTTTGGCAATTGGCGCCGTGGCCGTAGCGGGTGACGACCAGGCCAGAGACTTCGCCCTGCCAGCTTTTCTCGACCACTTCGGCCATGGCGGCTGCGGCCTTGCCGGCGCCGATGACAATCACCCGGCCGCTACGGTCGGCGGGCAGGTAGGGTTCGAGGACTTGACGGGGGTGGGCGGCAGCGATGGCTGTGTCGAACAGCTCGCGGAGAATTTTTTGCGGATCGACCGACATGGCAGGCTCCCAATTATTGTTGTTCTGCAGAATCAAAAACGCCCCTGGAACTGCCTCCGTGCAGGCCGAACCAGGGGCGGGTGTTGCTCGGTGTCACTGGCTGACCTGTGGTCGCAGGTCAGTCAGCGTGTGCTTCAATCGCGAGCTTTGCTCGCTCCTACGGGCCTTACGCTGATCTCGTAGGAGCGAGCGCAGCTCGCGATGAGGCCGGTAGGTTTTATTTCTCGTCGCGGATCGAGAAGTTGGCCATGTGCTCCAGGCCTTTGATCAGTGCCGAGTGGTCCCAGTTGCCGCCGCCCAGGGCCTGGCAGGTGTTGAATACTTGCTGGGCATTGGAGGTGTTGGGCAGGTTGATGCCCAGTTCCTTGGCACCTTGCAGGGCCAGGTTCAGGTCTTTCTGGTGCAGGTTGATGCGGAAGCCCGGGTCGAAGGTGCCTTTGATCATGCGCTCGGCATGCACTTCAAGGATTTTCGACGAAGCGAAGCCGCCCATCAGGGCTTCACGTACCTTGGCCGGGTCGGCGCCGTTTTTGGCAGCGAACAGCAGGGCTTCGGCAACAGCCTGGATGTTCAGGGCAACGATGATCTGGTTGGCCACCTTGGCAGTCTGGCCGTCGCCATTGCCACCTACGCGGGTGATGTTCTTGCCCATGGCTTCGAACAGCGGCAGGGCGCGCTCGAAGGCTTTCGGGCAGCCACCGACCATGATGCTCAGGGTCGCGGCTTTGGCACCGACTTCCCCGCCGGATACCGGAGCGTCCAGGTAGGCGGCGCCGGTAGCCTTGATTTTTTCGGCGAAGGCTTTGGTGGCGGTAGGGGAGATCGAGCTCATGTCGATCACCACCTTGTTCGGGCCTGCGCCTTCGGCCACGCCGTTTTCACCGAACAGGACGCTTTCGACCTGCGGGGTGTCCGGGACCATGACGATGATGAATTCGGCTTCCTGGGCCACTTCCTTCGGGTTGGCCAGGGCCACTGCACCGGCGGCGATCAGCTCGGCTGGCGCGGCGTCGTGATGGGTGGAAACGAACAGGCTATGACCTGCTTTCTGCAGGTTCTGGGCCATGGGCTTGCCCATGATGCCGGTGCCGATGAAACCGATTTTAGCCATGACAATGTGCCTCTTTGTATTTGTGATATCTCAAGCAAGCCTTGGCCCCCTGTGGGAGCGGGCTTGCCCGCGAAGCAGACAACTCGGTGGATGGCACCGGCTTCGCCGGTGTTCGCGGGCGAGCCCGCTCCCACAGGGTTCCGAGTTGTTTTTTAGATTGCGTTGTGCGTTTTCAGCCAGCCCAGGCCCGCTTCGGTGGTGGTCTTGGGCTTGTATTCCGCGCCCACCCAGCCCTGGTAGCCAATGCGGTCCAGGTGCTCGAACAGGAAGCGATAGTTGATCTCGCCGGTACCTGGCTCATGACGGCCGGGGTTGTCGGCCAGCTGGACGTGGTTGATCAGTGGCAGGTTGGTTTCCAGGGTGCGCGCCAGGTCACCTTCCATGATCTGCATGTGATAGATGTCGTACTGCAGGAACAGGTTGTCGCTGCCCACCTCGGCCTGGATTTCCAGCGCCTGTTGAGTGGTGTTCAGGTAGAAACCCGGGATGTCGCGGGTGTTGATCATTTCCATGACCAGGCGAATACCGGCGGCTTTGAGCTTGTCGGCGGCGTAGCGCAGGTTTTCCACGAAGGTCTTGCGCACGGTGGCGCAGTCCGGGCCTTGCGGGCGGATGCCGGCCAGGGCGTTGACCTGGGTGTTGCCCAGCACCTTGGCGTACTCGATGGCTTTGTCGACACCGGCACGGAATTCTTCAATGCGGTCGGGGTGACAGGTGATGCCACGCTCACCTTTGGCCCAGTCACCGGCAGGCAGGTTGAACAGCACCTGGGTCAGGCCGTTGGCCTCCAGCTGCTGTTTGATTTCGGCAGCACTGAAGTCGTACGGGAACAGGTATTCGACACCGCTGAAACCAGCGTCGGCGGCAGCCTTGAAGCGGGCCAGGAAGTCCTGTTCGGTGAACAGCATGGACAGGTTGGCAGCGAAGCGAGGCATGGGTTGTCTCCTTGCGTTGAAGGCCCCCAGGTAGGCCTGGGGGCGTCAGGCGATCAGTCCAGCAGCGAGATGGCGGTTGGCGCGTCGTTGCCGACCAGGGCCAGGTCTTCGAACTCGTTGACCGCGTTGATCTCGGTGCCCATGGAAATGTTGGTTACACGCTCGAGAATCACTTCGACCACCACCGGCACGCGGAACTCTTCGGCCATTTTCTGTGCCTTGATCAGGGCAGGGGCGATTTCTGCCGGCTCGAACACACGGATGGCCTTGCAGCCCAGGCCTTCGACCACGGCGACGTGGTCGACACCGTAGGTGGCAGCGTCGGTGGAATTGATGTTCTCGAACGCCAGTTGTACACAGTAATCCATGTCGAAGCCACGCTGCGCCTGACGGATCAGGCCCAGGTAGGCGTTGTTCACCAGTACGTGTACGTACGGCAGGTTGAACTGCGCGCCCACGGCCAGCTCTTCGATCATGAACTGGAAGTCGTAGTCACCCGACAGCGCAACGACTTTGCGTTTCGGGTCGGCCTTGACCACGCCGAGGGCGGCAGGGATGGTCCAGCCCAGCGGGCCGGCCTGGCCGCAGTTGATCCAGTGGCGTGGCTTGTACACATGCAGGAACTGCGCGCCGGCAATCTGCGACAGGCCGATGGTGCTGACGTAGCAGGTGTCCTTGCCGAACACCTGGTTCATTTCTTCGTATACGCGCTGCGGCTTGACCGGCACGTTGTCGAAGTGGGTCTTGCGCTGCAGGCTGGCTTTGCGCTGCTGGCAGTCTTCCAGCCAGGCCTTGCGGCACTTCAGCTTGCCGGCGGCTTTCCACTCGCGGGCCACTTCCAGGAACACGTCCAGCGCCTTGCCAGCGTCGGAAACGATACCCAGGTCCGGGGTGAACACGCGGCCAATCTGGGTGGGTTCGATGTCGACGTGCACGAATTTGCGGCCTTCGGTGTAAACGTCGACCGAGCCGGTGTGACGGTTGGCCCAGCGGTTACCGATACCGAACACCAGGTCGGATTTGAGCAGGGTGGCGTTGCCGTAGCGGTGCGAAGTCTGCAGGCCGACCATGCCGACCATTTGTGCGTGGTCGTCCGGGATGGTGCCCCAGCCCATCAAAGTCGGGATGACCGGCACGCCGGTCAGCTCGGCGAACTCGACCAGCTTGTCGCTGGCGTCGGCGTTGATGATGCCGCCACCGGCCACCAGCAGTGGACGCTCGGCGTCATTGAGCAGGGCCAGGGCTTTTTCGGCCTGAACGCGGGTGGCGGACGGCTTGTTGATGGCCAGCGGCTCGTAGGCGTCGATGTCGAATTCGATTTCGGCCATCTGCACGTCGAACGGCAGGTCGATCAGTACCGGGCCTGGGCGACCGGTGCGCATTTCATAGAAGGCCTTCTGGAAGGCGTAAGGCACCTGGCCTGGCTCCAGAACGGTGGTCGCCCACTTGGTCACCGGCTTGACGATGTTGGTGATGTCGACCGCCTGGAAGTCTTCCTTGTGCAGGCGGGCACGCGGGGCCTGGCCGGTGATGCAGAGAATCGGGATGGAGTCGGCCGAGGCGCTGTACAGGCCGGTGACCATGTCGGTGCCGGCCGGGCCGGAAGTGCCGATGCACACGCCGATGTTGCCCGGGTTGGCACGGGTGTAGCCCTCGGCCATGTGCGAGGCACCTTCGACGTGACGAGCGAGGACGTGATCGATGCCACCGACTTTCTTCAGGGCCGAGTACAACGGGTTGATGGCAGCCCCCGGGATGCCGAACGCGGTATCTACACCTTCACGGCGCATGACCAGAACGGCTGCATCGATTGCTCTCATTTTGCTCATGGTTTGTGCCTCATCGATTTTGTAATTGTATACAACTTGCGTTGCGACAGAGTGTATTCACGGCTGACGCCTCAGGTCAATGGGTTTTCATCGGCTAAGCTGGCTTTCGCCAGAGCGCCAGTGAAAACGGCGATTTGCACCATCGCATACGATCGTTTCAAAATATTGTATACAAAAATACATCTCGTTGTGTTCTATTTGCTCTATCGGTTTTCAACTGCCCTCAGGGCTTCTCACAACAAGAAGAGGACCTTTTCATGAACGCTTTGAACCTGAACGTTGCTGTCAGCCTGGTGAATGCCGCACTGGCGGCGGGCCGCAAGATCAACGCCGCGCCGTTGACCGTAGCGGTGCTGGATGCCGGCGGGCACTTGCTGGCGCTGCAGCGCGAGGATGGCGCCAGCCTGATCCGGCCTGAGGTGGCCACGGGCAAGGCTTGGGGTGCGATTGCGCTGGGCAAGGGGTCGCGTTTGCTGGCGCTGGATGCACAGCAGCGGCCAGCGTTTTTTGCGGCGCTGAACGGGATGGGCGAACGGCCGGTGGTGCCGGCGCCGGGTGGGGTGCTGATTCGTGATCAGGCGGGCAAGGTGCTGGGTGCTGTCGGGATCAGCGGGGATACATCGGACATTGACGAGCAGTGTGCGATCAGTGCGATCGAGGAAGTGGGGTTGCGGGCGGATGCCGGGGTAGCTGCCTAAATCTCTATTGGCTGTACGGGCCTATTCGCGGGCAAGCCCGCTCCCACAGGTTCTCCACAATCTTCAGGCATGTGGTGATCTTGTGGGAGCGGGCTTGCCCGCGAAAGAGGCCAGCGCCGAGGCTCAGGCCACCTCAGGCTCACAGCCCTTGAGCACCATGCGAATGATGGTCTCCGCCGCCGCGTCATAATCACTGTCGGCCAGCTTGGCCTTACCCGTCACCGCAGAAATCTGCCAGTCGAAATCTGCATAGGTCTGTGTCGCCGCCCAGATGCTGAACATCAGGTGGTGCGCGTCCACATGGGCAATCTGCCCACGGTCGATCCAGCGCTGGATGCACTCGATGTTGTGCCGGGCCTGCTCGTTCAACTGCTCAACCTGGTTCGGCGACAGGTGCGGGGCGCCGTGCATGATCTCGCTGGCGAACACCTTGGAGGCGTGCGGCAGGTCACGCGAAATGCGGATCTTCGAACGAATGTATGAACTTAGCACTTCCTTCGGATCGCCGTCGGCATTGAACGGCGTCGACGCCTGCATGATTGGCGCGATGATGCTTTCCAGGACCTCGCGGTAGAGGTTGTCCTTGGACTTGAAGTAGTAATACACGTTTGGCTTGGGCAGGCCGGCCTTGGCCGCGATATCGCTGGTCTTGGTGGCGGCGAAGCCCTTGTCGGCGAATTCCTCGCTGGCCGCGCGCAGGATCAGTTCCTTGTTGCGCTCGCGAATGGTGCTCATGGTCAGGGATCTTCCTCGTGTCTGGCCACCTCTAAGAGGGATCGGGCATGGTAGCACCGGGCTCGACGGGGGCTCAAGGCAGCGGCTTTGGGCTAGAATCGATGGCACCTACACATCTGGATACAGGCAAACATGGCAGGAAGCAGTCTACTGGTACTGATCGACGACATCGCCACGGTGCTTGATGACGTCTCGGTGATGACCAAAGTGGCAGCGAAAAAGACCGCAGGCGTGCTGGGCGACGACTTGGCGCTGAATGCCCAGCAGGTCACCGGTGTGCGTGCCGAACGCGAAATCCCGGTGGTGTGGGCGGTGGCCAAAGGGTCGATGGTGAACAAGGCCATCCTGGTGCCGGCGGCGCTGTTGATCAGCGCGTTCATCCCTTGGGCGGTGACGCCGTTGCTGATGGTGGGCGGTGCCTACCTGTGCTTCGAGGGTTTCGAGAAGCTGGCACACAAGTTCTTGCACAGCAAAGAAGAGCATGAGGCTGAGCACGAAGCCCGTAAGGAGGCGGTGGCCGATGCCAATGTCGACCTGGTGGCGTTCGAGAAAACCAAGATCAAGGGCGCGGTGCGCACCGACTTCATTCTCTCGGCGGAGATCATCGCCATCACCCTGGGCACCGTGGCCGATGCGCCGCTTACCCAGCAGATCATCGTGCTGTCGGGCATTGCCATTGTCATGACCATCGGCGTTTACGGGTTGGTGGCGGGTATCGTCAAGCTGGATGACCTGGGGTTGTGGATGACCCGGAAGGCTTCGCGTCTGGCTCAGGTGTTGGGTAACGGCATCCTGCAGACAGCGCCGTACATGATGAAGAGCCTGTCGGTGATCGGTACGGCGGCGATGTTTCTGGTGGGTGGCGGCATTCTGGTGCATGGCATCGCGCCCTTGCATCATGCCATTGAGGCGTTCAGCGAAGGGCGCGGTGGGGCGCTGACCGGTGCGCTGCTCAACGGCGTGGCCGGGGTGGTGGCCGGTGCCGTGGTACTCGCGGTGGTCAGCGCGATCTCTAAGGTTTGGCGTGCGGTCAGGGGCTGACCGCCACGCCTTTGTCCTCATCGCTGGCTGCCGGTTGCCAGGCGAGTAGGCCTTTGCTGAAATCGTTGGCCGCACTCTGGTAGTAGGCGATGGCCCGGCGTACCAATGGGTTGTCGGTGTTTGCGGTCATTTCTCGGCTGTTACCCAATGCATCCTGATGCACACGCATGCCGCCGCGCGGGCTGAGGATTGCCAGGTCCTTACCGTCGAACAGGCCCAGGTGCTGATAGTTTCCGATCAGTACCCGCGGCGGCAGGGCGTCTTCACGCAGCAGGTCGCGGCCGAAGAAGGTCGAGGTGTAGCTGAGATTCAGCAGGCCGAGCAAGGTCGGTGCAAGGTCGATCTGGCTGGCCAGTTGGGCGTCCTCGCGCGGGGCGATCAGCTTGGGGGCGTAGATCCACAGCGGGATCTGGTAATTGTTCACCGGCAGGTCCTCCATGCCGGCGCTACCGGCGGTGTGGTCGGCCACGAAGACGAACAGGGTGTTGTCGAACCATGGCTTGCCCTTGGCTTCGCGCAGGAACTGCGCGATGGCATGGTCGGTGTACTTCACCGCACCTTCACGGCCTTCACCCGAAGGGATGTCGATACGGCCGTCCGGGTAGGTGTAAGGGCGGTGGTTGGAGGTGGTCATCAGTTGCAGCAAGAACGGCTGCTGCTTGGCATGGTCGGCATCGGCCAGTTTCAGGGCCTGCTTGTACAGGTCTTCGTCGGCCATGCCCCAGGCATTCTTGAAGCTGATTTCGCTTTCATCCACGCTGCTTTGGTCGACGATACGGTAACCGTTGCCGCTGAAGAAGGCGTTCATGTTGTCGAAGTAGCCACGCCCGCCATAGACAAACACGGGGTCATAGCCGACAGCAGCCAGTTGCTGGCCCAGGCTGCCGTAACCGCTTTCGCGGCCGATGCGTTTGACGATGGAGCGGCCCGGTGTTGGCGGGATCGACAGGGTGATGGCCTCCAAGCCACGGTCGGTGCGGGTACCGGTGGCGTAAAAGTTGTTGAAGTACAGGCTTTCGCGGCGCAGGGCGTCCAGGTTGGGCGTGAGGTTGCGCGGGTCGCCGTTGCTGCCCATGTACTTGGCGCTGAAGCTTTCGATGGTGACCAGGATGATGTTGGGCTTGCGTGGCTCGCCGCTGGCGCTGATATGGCGGCGGATGTCCTCGGGCTCGCTGGCCTGGAACCGTGCGTTGGGCTCGGCCAGCTCCTGGTGCATCTGCGCACCGGCTTCGCTGGCATCGAGGGTGGCGTAGAACTGGCTGTAGTCCAGTTCGTTGTTACGGAACGCGGCAAAGAACTGGTACGGGCCGTTGCTGGCCAGTTCGCGTTGGTAGGCGTTGCCCCCCTGGCCGCGGGGGAACTGTTGGTCTACCAGTAGCACACTTAGGCCGCCCAGTAGCGCCAGCACGGCAATGCCGCCAAGGCGCTGGCCTAAGGTCAGGCCGGGCGCTGCGAGCGCTTGCGTCAAGGGCCTGCGCAGGACCAGGGCAAGTAGCACGGCGATGCCAACGAGTGCGCCACAAGGCTGCCGGGCACAAGGCCAGGTACAGCCCCAGCGGCAGGGCGGCGTAGGTGAGGAAGCTCAGGTCGTACAAGGCACCACTGAAGAACATTGAGACGTAGTCGCCATGTACTTCATCCAGATGAGTGGCCAGCAATACCAGTCGGGTCAGCAAGAAGATACCGAACCACAGTGAGCAAACTAACAGAAGATATCGCCACGGGGTGGCGAGGGGCGTGCGCATTAAGTAGGCCTGCTTTCTTTTTTGAATGCGAGAATCCAAGCCTGCTAAAGGGCAAAGTGCAAAAATTTTGTCAAAAATTTTCGATGTTTGAGTGGAAGGCCTGGCCTTATAGTCAGTACTTTGCTTTTTCCTACAGCTCGGGAGGGGAAAACCATGTTTGGTAAAGTATTGACTTACGATGTGTACCACCTGGCGCTTTATCTGGGCGCGGTCATGGCCTGGGGGCGTTGGGCCTGTGGCTGTTACTGCGTGGGGCGGGCGTCGAGGCTTTGTACAAGGGCTGTGCGATGTTCGGTCTGGCATTGATAATCAGCAGCATCATGCTCGTGCTGGACATCTTTCGAGTGATTGAACACTGGCAGGTAGAAGCGGGGCTTTTGCTGTTTGGTGTGTTATTGCCTTGCCTGGTTGCTCTGACTTTCAAGGCAACTTTAAATGAAAGTAGGATTGATCTGAATAAGCTGTAGGAAATTACTTACATGCAGCTCAGGGCATTGCACGTGACAGCGCGTTGTTAATGCAACGCGCTGTCACGTTTCAGCGCATCAGAAGTGCACTTTCACCAGGAAACTCATGGTGTTCTGGTCAGTGGTGAACGCATCGCTGTCCTTGATGCCGTACTTGTTCTTCCAGTAGTCATACTCCACACCCACGTACAACTGCTTCTCACCCAAGTGCAATGCCTTGCCCAGGTCATACTTGATCTGCGGGTTGAAGTGCAGGTTGGCGTGGTAGGTGCCGCGGCGGTTTTCGTCGTTGTCCACCACCCAGTCCATGAAGCCGTCGATCAGCACGTCGGAATCGCCCACCGGAATGGTGTACGACCACACCGGGGTGATCTGCCACACGTTGTCGCCGGCGCGGCTGCCGTCGGTGGTGCGGTTGTAGAAGTTCAGCTGGAAGTAGTCGAAGCCGGGGATGGCTAGGTCGAAGCCTGGGCCGATCAGGTACGACTCGGTGTCACCCTCGCCAAACTCGTAGGTCATGGCCAGCAGCACGTCCTTGACCGGGCCGAACTCCAGCTTCTGGTCGAAGATCTTGCCGAACGACAGGCGTGGGCTGAACTCACCGTAGTAGGTGTTGGGACCGTTGCTGGCGTCCTTCTTGCCCTGGTAGAAAATCTTGTCGACGAAGAAGAAGTTGTCGCCGTACTTCCACGCGTCAGCGTGCTCGAAGGTGAAGGTTTGCTGGGTTTCCGGGTTGACCTTGAAGTTCTTGCCCCACAGGTAGGTCAGGCTGTTGTTCTGCCATTGCAGCAGGTCGCCGCCGAAGGTGGTGCCACAGGCCAGCAGGCCGCCGGCGAGGATCAGGCTGTTGATGGTACGCATTGCGAGTGTCGCTCCCTTGATTGATCTGTTGTCAGCGCTCGGTATTGGCGCTTTTTTGTTGTCTTACGAGTCAGCTTTTTTCGATAGGCCACAGCTGTTTGGCAAGGGTCGGGCCAACTTTCCTGGGTTGGCAAAACCTTCCTGCTCGACTTCGTTCTGAACGGATGAAAAGGGTATTTCAGGCTGGCAACACGTTGGCCAACCGCCCGTATTCATTGACTGAGCGGTCAGTAAACGCAGGCAGAATCCGTTCTGCCCTGATCGAGGGGGCGCGCAGATTACTGGCTTGCGCGCCGGGCCTCAAGTGCTCCGTCCTGGAGCGGGGTGGTACAAACTTGTGCGTTTGGTCAGTTTTCTAGAAGTGCACTTTGATCAGCGCACTGGCGACACTCTGGTTGCTGTCCAGATTGCCGCGGCTGTCGATGCCGTACTTGTCCTTCCAGTAGCTGTACTCAAAACCCACGTACAGCTGCTTGGCGCCCAGGTTCAGCGCCTTGCCCAGGTCGTACTTCACCTGCGGGTTGAAGTGCAGGTTGGCGTGATAGGTGCCACGGCGGGTCTGGTCGTTGTCGGTGACCCAGTCCATGTAACCGTCGATCAGAATGTCAGACCGGCCCACGGGGATGGTGTAGGACCAGCCGGGGGTAATCTGCCAGACGTTGTCACCGGGGCGGCTGCCCTCGGTGTTGCGCACGTAGAAATTCAGGGTGAAATAGTTGAAGCCGGGGATGTCGAGGTCGAAGCCGGGGCCGATCAGGTAGGCCTCGTTGTCGCCTTCGCCGCGCTCGTAGGTCATGGCCAGCAACACGTCCTTGACCGGGCCGAAGGCCAGTTTCTTATCGAAGATCTTGCCGAACGACAGGCGCGGGCTGAACTCGCCGTAGTAGGTGGTCACGCCTTTGCTGGCGTCGGCCTTGCCGTTGTAGAAGATTTTGTCGACGAACATGAAGGTGTCGCCGTACTTCCATTTGTTGGCGTGCTCGAACGTGATGGTCTGCTGGATATCAGGGTTGACCTTGAAGTCCTTGCCGTACAGGTAGGTCAGGCTTTCGCCGTGCCATTGCAGCCATTCGCCTGCATGCGAGGGGAGGGTGGCCAGCAGGCTGCTGCCCAGCAACAGTGACGTGGTGATGCGCTTCATGTTGTGATTCCCGGACTTATTGTTTTTGTTGGCGGTTTTTTTGGCGCGCAGGCGCCCCGGGCGGCCCATTCCGGCGGGCCGACGGTGTTGCGTTTACTGCTTATATGAATGCGGGGCGGTCATGCGCCGCCCCGTCTGGCTCAATGCTGGTGACAAGCGTCGTTGTGCACCGCGCGTTCGGCGCCACCGAGGATGTTGAACAGTACGTTCAACACCAGGGCACTGACCGTGGCCATGGCGATACCACTGTGGGTGATGGGTTCCATCCACTGTGGCATCTGGGCGAAGAACTCCGGTCGCACCACGGGGATCAGCCCGAAGCCGACGCTCACCGCCACCAGCAGCTGGTTGCGGCGGTCGCCGATGTCCGCTTCCTGGAGAATCTTGATCCCGGTGGCGGTGACCATGCCGAACATGGCAATGGACGCGCCGCCCAGTACAGCGGGTGGGATCGAAGCAATCAGGAAGGCCGCCTTGGGCAGCAGGCTGAGCACAATCAGCAGTGCACCGGCCACGATGGTGACAAAGCGGCAGCGCACCCCGGTCATCTGCACCAGGCCGATGTTCTGGGCGAACGAGGAGTGGGTGAAGGTGTTGAAGAAGCCGGCGATGAACGATGCACCGGCATCGCACAGCAGGCCGCGGCGCAGCATCCCTGGGGTGACTTCGCGATCGGTCACCTTGCCCAGGGCCAGGAACATGCCCGTGGACTCGACGAAGATGATCACCACCACCAGGCACATGGACAGGATCGGCGCCAGGCTGAAGGTCGGCATGCCGAAGTGCAGTGGGGTGACCACTTGCAACCACGGTGCGTCTTTCAGGCCCGACAGGTCGACCATGCCGATGGAACCGGCCAGGATGTAGCCAAGGCCCATGCCCACCAGTACCGACACGTTGACCCAGAACCCGCGCATGAAGCGGTTGATCAGCAGGATGACCGCCAGCACCAGGCCGGCTACCAGTAGGTAGATCGGCGAGCCGAAGGTTTCTGCTTCATGGCCGCCACCGGCCCAGTTGACCGCCACCGGGAACAGCGACAGGCCAATCGAGGTAATCACCGTGCCGGTGACCAGCGGCGGGAAGAAACGCACGACCTTGGACATGAACGGCGCGATCAGCATGCCGAAGAACCCGGCGGCGATGGTCGCGCCGAAGATCCCCTGCAGGCCCACGCCGGGCATGCCGGCCATGGCCACCATGCTGCCGACGGCAGCGAAGCTGGCCCCCATCATCACCGGCATGCGGATGCCCACCGGGCCGATACCGAACGACTGGATAATGGTGGCGACACCAGCAACCAGCAGGTCGGCGTTGATCAGGAAAGCGACTTCTTCACGGGACAACCCGGCGGCCTGGCCAATGATCAGCGGCACGGCGATGGCGCCACCGTACATCAGCAGAACGTGTTGCAGGCCAACCAGGATCAGTTGGAACAGGGGCAAGGGCTCGCGCGGCGGCGCAATGGGGATGTACGCCTTGCGTGACTCGGACATGCAGCACCTCGAGTTTTGTTTTTATTCTCGGATCCAAGCGCCAGGCTCCAGGCGGCAAGCTTCACGTAGAAGCTTGGTGGTCCGCGTTGGAGCCTGACGCTCGATGCTTGCTTGTTACCTACGACTTACAGCTTGAGGCTTGAAGCTTGCGGCTTCGATCAGTTGACCGGGGCACCTTTGGCGATCCAGTCACCGACGAGCTTGCGCTCCTCGGTGGTCATCTGGGTGATGTTGCCCAGCGGCATGATCTGGCTGGCGACCGCTTGCGCCTGGATGCGCGCGGCCTGGGCCTGGATCTGCTGCGGGGTGTCGAACATCACGCCGGCAGGGGCGGCGCTGAACAGTGGGCTGGTCGGCTTGGACGAGTGGCACACGGTGCAGCGTTCCTGGATGACGTTGTGGATCTTGTCGAAGCTGTCGCCGCCAGCCTGGGCAGTCGCCTGGGCAGGTGCTTCAGCCGGTGCTTCGGCAGGTTTGGCTGCTTCTTCGGCACGCAGTTCGGCGGCGGTCTTGCCACCGACGGCAGTAGCCGGCAGTGGTTGGTACTCGACTTTCGCTGCGGCTTGCTCCGGCGATACAGCCATCGGCTTAGGGCCGGTAACGTAGGCCAGGCAAATCATTGCCAGGGCGCCGACCGGCAGGGTCCAGGCGTACTTGTTGCTGTCGTGGCGGGTGTTGAAGTAGTGGCGGATCAGAACCGCGGCGACTGCAATGCCGGCCAGGATCAGCCAGTTGTACTGGCTACCGTAGGTGCTCGGGAAGTGGTTGCTGATCATGATGAACAGCACCGGCAGGGTGAAGTAGTTGTTGTGACGCGAACGCAGCAGACCCTTGGCCGGCAGTACCGGGTCGGGCGTCTGGTTGTTCTCGATCGCCGCCACCAGCTGGCGCTGGGCCGGCATGATGATGCGGAACACGTTACCCACCATGATGGTGCCGATGATCGCGCCGGTGTGCAGGTAGGCGCCACGGCCACTGAACACCAGGCTGAAACCGAAGCAGGCGGCAATGATCAGGACGAACAGTACGGCACCGAGCAGGGCAGGTTTTTTACCCAGTGGCGAATCGCACAGGAAGTCGTAGATGAACCAGCCGGCCACCAGCGAACCGATCCCGATGGCCACGCCTTCGGCACCGCTCAGGGTGCTGCCAGGGGCCAGCAGGTACAGGGTCGGGTTCCAGTAGAACACCACGCACAGCAGGGCGATACCGGACATCCAGGTGAAGTAGGCTTCCCATTTGAACCAGTGCAGGTTCTCGGGCATTTTCGGGGGGGCGAGCTTGTATTTCTCCAGGTGGTAGATACCACCGCCGTGAATCGCCCAGAGATCACCCGACAACCCATCGCGCGGGTTGCTTCGGTTCAGGTGGTTCTCCAGCCAGACGAAGTAGAACGATGCACCGATCCAGGCGACACCGGTGATCATGTGAACCCAGCGAATGCTCAGGTTCAGCCATTCGTGAAGGTGTGCTTCCACAGTATGTACCTCTGCCGATCACCGTGAACGATGACCGACCTTTTCTTATTGGTGGGGATTGAGGATCAGCATCTGTTCCTCGGTGAAGTAATGCTCATCGCAGTTGTTGCCAGAACCGCTGCGATCAACCACCAGGAAGTCATCCCGCTTTTCGATCGTCAGCACCGGGTGGTGCCAGACGCCGCGATGGTAATTAACGCCCTGCCTGCCATTACTGCGGAAGGCCCGGACCAAGCCTGATACAGGTGCATCGCCAACGGGCGCGACCACGATCAGAAAGGGGTTGCCGAGCAGCGGGATGAAAGCCTGGCTGCCCAGCGGATGGCGTTCCAGCATGCGTACGGTCAGCGGCATGTCCAGCGCGTCGGCGCGGAAGATGCTGATGATCGCCTTGTCTTCAGGCTCGGCGGTTTCGACCGTGGCGAGCTTGTGAAAGCGCATGGTCGAGCCGTTGTTGATCATGAAGTGGTCGCTGCCGTCGGTTTCGATCACGTCACCGAAGGGGGCGAAGGCTTCTTTGGTCAGGGGCTCGATCATCAGGGTGCGCATGCGGGTCTCTCTTATCTATTCGTTGTACTGAAAAAGGTTCGGCTGTTGCTTACAGCTGCAGCAGGCGGAACAGGGCGATCAGGTTGATCTGCGCCAGGGCTTCCTTGAACTCGGTATCGGCATCGTTGTGGATGCGCTTCTCGAAGGCGGCGAGGATCTGGTGCCGGTTGCTGCCCTTCACCGCCATGATGAACGGGAACTGGAACTTAGCCTTGTAGGCGTCGTTCAGCTCGGTGAAGCGGGCGAACTCTTCGGCGGTGCACTGGTGAATGCCGGCACCGGCCTGTTCGTTGGTGCTCGATTCGGTCAGCTCGCCCTGGATGGCGGCCTTGCCGGCCAGGTCCGGGTGAGCGTTGATCAGTGCCAGCTGGTCGGCGTGGTTGGCGCTGAGCAGAATGTCGCTCATGCGCTGGTGCAGGGCTTCGATTTCGTCCAGCTCGCCCAGTTGGCCCAGGTCATAGGCCTTTTCGGCCACCCACGGCGAGTGCTCGTAGATGTCGGCGAAGGCGCTGACGAAGGCGTCACGGCCCAGGGCGGATGGCTTGAGGGTGTTGAAGGCGGTCATCAGGCGTTCTCTTTCTTGTACGGGTGGGTGGTGTGCCAGTGGCGGGCGATGTCCACGCGACGGGCGAACCAGACCTGGTCATGGCTTTTTGCGTAATCGACGAAGCGCTTCAGGGCGGCCAGGCGCGCCGGGCGGCCGACCAGGCGGCAGTGCAGGCCGATGGACAACATTTTCGGTGCTTCGGCGCCTTCGGCGTACAGCACATCGAAGGCGTCTTTCAGGTACTGGAAGAACTGCTCGCCGCAGTTGAAGCCCTGTACCTGGGTGAAGCGCATGTCGTTGGTGTCCAGGGTGTAGGGGATCACCAGGTGCGGCTTGCCGGTAGGGTTGTTCGGCTCCCAGTAGGGCAGGTCGTCGTCGTAGGTGTCGCTGTCGTACAGGAAACCACCTTCCTCCATCACCAGGCGACGGGTGTTCGGGCCGGTGCGGCCGGTGTACCAGCCCAGCGGGCGTTCGCCGGTGAGTTCGGTGAGGATGCGGATGGCTTCGAGCATATGCTCGCGCTCCTGGGCCTCGTCCATGTTCTGGTAGTCGATCCAGCGGTAGCCGTGGCTGCAGATCTCGTGGCCGGCTTCGACCATGGCACGGATGACATCGGGGTGGCGCTGGGCGGCCATGGCCACGGCGAAGATGGTGAGCGGGACGCCGCTGTCCTTGAACAGCTTCAGCAGCCGCCACACGCCGGCACGGCTGCCGTATTCGTACAGCGACTCCATGCTCATGTTGCGCGCGCCCTGCAGTGGCTGGGCGGCTACCATTTCGGACAGGAAGGCTTCGGACTCCTTGTCACCGTGCAGGATGTTGCGTTCGCCGCCTTCTTCGTAGTTGAGGACGAAAGACAGCGCGATGCGAGCGTTGCCCGGCCATTGCGGGTGAGGAGGGTTGTTGCCGTAACCGATCAGGTCGCGAGGGTAGTCAGCGCTCACTGCAGTCTTCCTTCTTGTGCGTTTGTGCGGGGGGGTGGGCGGGCCGCGTCGGGATGTCGCACCACCGGATGGGCTGATTGTATACAACTTCTGAAATCTTTTGTAAGCCTGTTTTTCCGCATTTCTTTCCTTTTGTCGCCGCGCAGCGACCTGGAAACACAGTGCAAGAAACCTGCCTGATTGGTCAGCTAATGACATTGGGGTCGTTACAGTGCCTGTATTTGCGACCGATGGGTCGTTTATAGGCAGGAAACGCCGGGTGCGACGGATGGGTACAAAAAATTGTGTACAATTTTACGGAGGAATGTCTTAATGGCGTCATTCCCGCCTACCGCAGGCCCTGTTTGGGTGCATAGGCTGAGTATTTCTTGCCCACAGATTGAACAAGAGGCGACACGCAATGGGACGTTTGACCACACACGTACTGGATGCCGCGCATGGCTGCCCGGGCAGCTCGATCAAGGTCGAGCTTTACCGTGTCGAGGGCCAGCAGCTGGAGCTGGTGAACACCGCCCTGACCAACAGCGATGGCCGCGTCGACGCGCCGCTGCTGCAGGGTGACGACTACCGCACTGGTGTGTACCAGTTGCAGTTCAGCGCTGGCGATTACTACCGCGCTCGTGGCGTGCAGTTGCCGACCCAGGCGTTTCTGGATGTTGTGGTGCTGCGTTTTGGCATCGACGAGGCGCAAGAGCACTACCACGTGCCGCTGCTGATCTCGCCGTACAGCTATTCGACCTATCGTGGAAGCTAGTTGGTCGCTAGAAGAATCTTCGTAGGTCCTTTGGCCCGCTCTCACACTGGCGGGCTTTTTTTCGTCTGGTGTTTTGTATTTTCATTTGAAATCAGCCCTTCGACTGACATTTTTGTCAGTAGACATTTATGGGCTCAGTTGAAAAAAATGGACTTCGTGTGGCGCCTGAGGGTTCGTCCGATGAGCACAACCAACGTGTATTCGCCTTATGGTTACCGAAGCGCTAAAACGGCGTCGACCGACGCATTAGGCTTCAATGGTCAGTTTTTTCAGGCTGCACTGGAAGGCTATGCGCTCGGAAATGGTCACCGGGTATACAGCCCTCGCCTCATGCGATTTATCAGCCCGGATAGCTTGAGCCCATTTAACAAAGGCGGAATCAACGCCTATGCGTACTGCCTGAATGATCCTGTCAACGGGCAGGATCCCAGTGGAAAAAATCCCTTCAGGCGAGTCGCTAGAAGATTTTGGGGTGTTGTTGAGCAGACAGCCAGCCGTTTCAAATCGCTTGCCGTGGAAGATGGGCTCACGAACAATCAATACTGGAATATGGGCGAAGAGATGAACTATGCGAGTAAGCAAGTAAAACAGAGCACGACCTTATTCAGGGAGATAACCAGCAAAAACGGCTTCGCGCAGCTCGAGCCGGGGTGGAACCACAAATTTGTACTCACCAAAGAGAGCCGGTTGGTCGTGTTCAGCAGCAAGGATGACCTCACAATGCCAAGTCACGGCAGCCTCGCTGAATTTTCTGGGCTGGGTTTTGGCACAAAGGGTCTTGGCGAGAGCGTAAAGTGCGCTGGATACATCATCCTGGGTGACGGTGATCAAATTTCTTTCAATAATCATTCTGGCCACTTTCAGACCCGCTTCGAGAACCTATATGAATTGAATGATGTCTTGGAAAAGCTCGGTGTTGATGCGAATTTCATCCGAGCCTTTGGCTCTTGACACTATTTGGCAGCCGGCTGCGCTTCGAGTGCCTTGTCCGCGTAATAATCGGTGCAAACTGAGTTTTGGCAATGGGCGCCAAAGCACCCATTGCGCAGGCTAGGCTTCAGAGGAAGACGAACTTCGCAATGAAGATTGCGCATAGGACCCACAGGCTGGCCGAGATTTCCTTGTATTTGCCAGTACCTGCCTTCAGTGCCACATAGCTGATGAAGCCCAGGGCAATACCATCCGCTACCGAGAAGGTCAGCGGCATCATGATCACCGTGACAATCGCCGGAATGCTGTCGGTGGCTTCATCCCAGTGAATGTGCGCCATGCTGCCCATCATCAGCATCGCCACATAGATCAGCGCACCGGCCGTTGCGTAGGCGGGGATCATCCCGGCCAGTGGGGCGAAGAACATCGCGGCGATGAACAGCAGGCCGACCACCACCGCAGTCAGGCCAGTACGGCCGCCCGCCGCCACACCCGCAGCACTTTCCACATAGCTGGTGACCGGCGGTACTCCCACCACCGCACCGAACACGCTCGAAGCGCTGTCAGCCTTCAACGCCTTCGACAGGTTTTCGATACGCCCGTCCGGCGCAACCAGGTTGGCCCGCTGCGCCACCCCCATCAGCGTGCCGGCGGTGTCGAACATGTGCACGAACAGGAACGCCAGCACCACGCTGATCATGCTGACGTTGAACACGCCCGCCACGTCCATGGCCATCCAGGTCGGTGCCAGGCTTGGCGGCATCGACATCACCCCGCCGAACTTGACCAGGCCCAGGCCCCAACCCGCCAGGGTGACACCAATAATGCTGATCAGGATCGCACCAAACACCCGCTTGTAGCTGAGGATGGCAATCAGCAGGAAGCACACGGCTGCCAGCAGCGGCCCAGGTTCATGCAGCGAACCCAGCTTGATCAGCGTGGCGGGGCTGTCGACGATGATGCCTGCCGTCTTCAGGCCGATCAGCCCGAGAAACAATCCGACGCCGGCCCCCATGGCATGGCGCAGGCTGACCGGAATGCTGTTCAGCAGCCACTCGCGCACTTTCGACAAGGTCAGGAACATGAACAGCACGCCCGAGACGAACACCGCCCCCAGCGCCGTTTCCCAGTTGTAGCCCATGGTGCCAACCACGGTGTAGGTGAAGAAGGCGTTAAGCCCCATGCCCGGCGCCAGGCCCACTGGCCAGTTGGCGTACAGGCCCATCAGCAGGCAGCCCAGCGCGGCGGCGATGCAGGTGGCGACGAAGGCGGCACCATGGTCGATGCCGGCGTCAGCCATGATGTTGGGGTTGACGAAGATGATGTAGGCCATGGTGATGAAGGTGGTCACCCCGGCGATCATTTCGGTTTTGACGGTGCTGCCGTGTTGCTTGAGTTTGAAAATCCGCTCCAGCCAGCTCGTTTCGAGCGGTGGGGCAAGATCCAGCGTAGGGGCTTCGGATTTGCGGCTTTCCACAGCGAGTACTCCTCAAGTCTTTCTTGTTGTTATGGAGCCATTCCTGAGCGATGCACTTGGCGGCCCCGTGAGGGAAGGCAGACGTCTGACCGTTTTGTTGACTTAAGGGTCAAGAAGTTGCTCGGTGGATTATGCTTTTGTGTACAAAGAATGCAAATAATGTTTTATGTTTTGTGCGCGCAATGCGTCGTACAACGGCTATATAGGTAAAACGCCCCCTGCGGAATCGCCTCAGCCTGTGTACAATGGCGCCATACTTTCTCTTCGTGCCTCGAGAGCCCATGAACGAACAGCTGCAACCTCTGAAAAAACCTGCACGTGTCGGCAAGGCCGGCCGCAGTGGTACCCAGGACGATATCGTCTACGCGCATATTTTCGAGGCCATCCTTGAGCAGCGCCTGGCGCCGGGCACCAAGTTGAGCGAGGAAGCGCTGGGCGAAATCTTTGGCGTCAGCCGCACCATCATTCGCCGCGCGCTGTCGCGCCTGGCCCACGAAAGCGTGGTGCTGCTGCGGCCAAACCGCGGTGCGGTAGTGGCCAGCCCGACGGTGGAAGAAGCGCGCCAGGTGTTCTTCTCGCGGCGCATGGTGGAGCGGGCCATTACCGAGCTGGCCGTGCAGCACGCCACCCTGGACCAGCTCAACGAGCTGCGGCAGATGGTGCGTGAAGAGCGCGACAGTTTCTCGCGCGGTGACCGGGGCGCCGGCATTCGTCTTTCCGGCGAGTTCCACCTCAAGCTGGCCGAGGCGGCGGGCAATGCGCCGCTGGTAAGCTTCCAGCGCAGCCTGGTGTCGCAGACTTCGCTGATCATTGCCCAGTACGAAAGTGGTAACCGCTCGCACTGCTCGTATGACGAGCACATGCAGCTGATCGATGCCATCGAGGCGCGCGATGCCGAACAGGCCGTGAGCCTGATGATGCACCACATGGACCACATCGACAGCAAGCTGAACCTGGACGAGGAAAGTGCCTCGGACGACCTGCATGCGGTGTTCTCGCACCTGTTGAAGAAGCCCAAGGCTTCGGCCAAGGGTTGATCGTTTGCCTGGGTAGGCACACCTCTTTCAGGTACATGCAATCCTGTGGGAGCGGGCGTGCCCGCGAAGGAGGCGACGCGGTGGATGGCACGGGCTTCGTCCGTGTTCGCGGGCACGCCCGCTCCCACAGGGACCTTGCACACACTCATTAGTGGCCATTGACCAAAGGTCTGCTAAATTCTTGTGAGCAAACCTTCATCAAGCAGTTGGGCTTGCGCATTCGTTGCGTTCAACTTCTTGAGGAATGGAGTCATGAGCATGTCCCTCGGCAAACGGATGGGGGCCGAACTGGTCGGCACCTTCTGGCTGGTCCTCGGCGGCTGTGGCAGTGCGGTACTCGCAGCCAGTTCCCCTGTCGGTATCGGCGTTCTCGGTGTTGCTTTCGCCTTCGGCCTTACTGTGTTGACCATGGCGTTTGCCATCGGTCATATCTCCGGTTGTCACCTCAACCCTGCCGTCTCGTTCGGGTTGGTGGTGGGTGGGCGTTTCCCGGCCAAGGAGCTGCTGCCCTACGTCATCGCACAAGTGATCGGCGCCATTCTGGCCGCAGGCGTGATCTATCTCATCGCCAGCGGCAAGGCCGGTTTCGAGCTTTCTGCAGGGCTGGCTTCGAACGGTTACGCCGACCACTCGCCCGGCGGCTACACGCTGGGGGCGGGCTTTATCAGTGAAGTGGTGATGACCGCCATGTTTTTGGTGGTGATCATGGGGGCGACCGACTCCCGGGCAACGGCAGGGTTCGCACCGATTGCCATCGGCCTGGCCCTCACCCTGATCCACCTGATTTCCATTCCCGTGACGAACACCTCGGTCAACCCCGCGCGTAGCACGGGGCCGGCCTTGTTCGTCGGCGGTTGGGCCCTGCAACAGCTGTGGCTGTTCTGGGTGGCGCCGCTGATCGGGGCTGCAATCGGCGGCGCGCTGTACCGGGGCCTGGCGAAAGAACCTTAGCGCTGGTGTACACACCGCCCGGCCGCGTAGGTTTCGCGCACGGTGCGGTCGTCGCCCAGGGTGGTGAGCACGAACAGGGTCTCTTCGATGCTGTTGGACTGCTGAATACGGTAGTCCAGCAGCGGCGTTGCCTTGTAGTCCAGCACCACGAAGTCGGCATCGTTGCCCGGGCGCAGGCTGCCGATGCGGTCGTCCAGGCGCAGCGCACGGGCGCCGCCGAGGGTGGCCAGGTACAGTGACTTGTACGGGTGCAGACGCGCGCCTTGCAGCTGCATCACCTTGTACGCTTCGTTCAGGGTGTTGAGCAGCGAGAAGCTGGTACCAGCGCCCACGTCGGTACCTAGGCCCACGTTGACCTTGAAGCGCTCAGCCTGGGGCAGGTTGAACAGACCGCTGCCCAGGAACAGGTTGGAGGTGGGGCAGAAAGCCACGGCCGAGCCGGTTTCGGCCAGGCGCTGGCATTCGTCGTCGCACAGGTGCACGCCGTGGGCGAACACCGAGCGCTCGCCCAGCAGCTCGAAGTGGTCGTAGACGTCCAGGTAACCCTTCTGCTCGGGGAACAGCGATTTGACCCAGTCGATTTCCTTAAGGTTTTCCGACAGGTGCGTGTGCATGTAAACGCCCGGGTGTTCTTTGAGCAACTGGCCGGCCAGGGTCAGCTGTTCCGGTGTGCTGGTTGGGGCGAAACGTGGGGTGACGGCGTAATGCAGGCGGCCCTTGCCATGCCAGCGCTCGATCAGCGCCTTGCTCTCGGTATAGCCGGATTCGGCAGTGTCGGTCAGATAGTCCGGCGCGTTGCGGTCCATCATCACCTTGCCGGCGATCAGGCGCAGGTCCAGGCGCTCGGCCTCTTCGAACAGGGCGTTGACCGATTCCGGGTGCACGCTGCCGAATACCAGCGCGGTGGTGGTGCCGTTGCGCAGCAGCTCTTTGAGGAAGATCTTCGCTACCTGGTCGGCGTGCGCTTTGTCGGCGAACTGCTTTTCGCAGGGAAAGGTGTAGGTGTTCAGCCAGTCCAGCAGTTGCTCGCCGTAAGAGCCGATCATGCCGGTTTGCGGGAAATGGATATGGGTGTCGATGAAACCCGGGGTGATCAGCGCGTCCTGGTAGTGCTCTACCGGGATGCCGGCGTCCAGGGTTGGCAGCAGCTCGCTGGCATGGCCGATGGCGCTTATGCGGCCATCGTCGACCACCAGCAGGCCATCTTCGAAGTACTCATGGGAAGCCTCCAGGCCCACCTCGGCCGGGTCGGCGATGCTGTGCAGGATGGCGGCACGGTAGGCTTTGCGGGTAACGGTCATAACACACTCGTCAAATGGCTTGGCTGCGCCGGGAGGGCGGCAGCAACTGGGCAATGGGGCCGGCATTGGCGGCAGCATCGTGCTGGCCGAAGCAGGCGTTGTAGGTGGCGATGATTTCACCGGCGATGGACACGGCAATCTCGATGGGCAGCTTGCCCTTCACGTCAGGCAGGCCCATCGGGCAGCGCATGCGTGCCAGCACGGCATCGTCGTAGCCGCGTTCGCGCAGGCGATGCTCGAACTTGACCCGCTTGGTCTTCGAGCCGATCAGGCCGAACCAGGTGAAGTCGTTGCGCTTGAGAATGGCGGCGGTCAGTTCCAGGTCGAGCTGGTGGTTGTGGGTCATGACAATGCAGTAGCAGCCTGGCGGCAGGTCTGCGACTTCGTCGACCGGTTCTTCACTGACGACCTTGGTCACCCCGTTGGGGATGAATTCGGGGAATTCCTGTTCGCGCGAGTCGATCCAGCGCACCCGGCAGGGTAGCGCGGCGAGCAAGGGTACCAGAGCACGGCCGACATGGCCCGCGCCGAACACGGCGATGTGCGCCTGCACGGCGGCCATGGGCTCGAACAGCAGCACGGTAGCGCCGCCGCAGCACTGGCCCAGGCTGGCGCCGAGGCTGAAGCGCTCCAGGTGTGGGGTAGTGCGCTGCTCTTCGAGCATCTGCCGGGCGATGTGCAGGGCCTTGTATTCCAGGTGGCCGCCACCGATGGTGTCGAACAGGCCATTGGCGCTGACGACCATTTTCGAGCCGGCGTTACGCGGGGTGGAGCCGCGTTCTTCGATGATGGTCACCAGTACGCAGGCTTCCCCACGGGACTGGTGGTCGGCGAGGGCGTTGATCCATTGGTGCATGATGCAACCTCTCTATGTTGCGCCGCAGACTCTGTGGGAGCGGGGGTGTCGAGGCGTCGAACCGCCGCGAACACCGGCAGAGCCGGTGCCATTCACGGTGTTGCCTTCTTCGCGGGCGCGCCCGCTCCCACAGGGTTCCTCGCTGTCAGTGGGTGACGGTTTCCAGTTCTTGTTCGGCAGTCTGTTGCTGAGCCACCGCCTTGCGCATCTGCTCACAGCCCCACAGCACCCGCTCTGGTGTCGCCGGTGCGTCGATGCTCGGCTGTACCCGGTAATCGGCAAGGCTCGCCACGGCATCCTTGATCGCACACCAGGCGGCGATGCCGAGCATGAACGGCGGCTCGCCCACGGCCTTGGAATGGAACACGGTGTCTTCGGGGTTCTTGCGGTTTTCCACCAGCTTCACCCGCAGGTCCAGCGGCATGTCAGCCACCGCCGGGATCTTGTAGCTGGCCGGGCCATTGGTCATCAGCTTGCCCTTGGCGTTCCACACCAGTTCTTCGGTGGTCAGCCAGCCCATGCCCTGGATGAAACCGCCTTCCACCTGGCCGATGTCGATGGCCGGGTTCAGCGAGTCGCCCACGTCGTGCAGGATATCGGCGCGCAGCATCTTGTATTCGCCGGTCAGGGTATCGACGATCACTTCCACGCAGGCGGCGCCGAAAGCGAAGTAGTAGAACGGCCGGCCGCGCGCCTGGCTGCGGTCGTAGAAGATCTTCGGCGTGCGGTAGAAACCGGTGCTGGACAGCGACACCTGGGCGAAGTACGCCTGTTGCACCAGATGCTCGAAGCTGACGATCTGGTCGCGTACACGCACATGGCCATTGCGGAACTCGACGTCTTCCTCGGTCACGTTGTAATGCCGCGCCGCGAACTCGGTCAGGCGCTTCTTGAGGATTTCGGCAGCGTTCTGCGCCGCCTTGCCGTTCAGGTCGGCGCCACTGGAGGCTGCGGTCGGCGAGGTGTTGGGCACCTTGTCGGTGTTGGTGGCGGTAATCTGGATGCGGCTGAAATCGACCTGGAAGATCTGCGCCACCACCTGCGCTACCTTGGTGTTCAGGCCTTGGCCCATCTCGGTGCCACCGTGGTTCAGGTGAATGCTGCCGTCGGTATAGATGTGGATCAGTGCACCGGCCTGGTTGAGGAAGGTCGCGGTGAACGAGATGCCGAACTTGACTGGCGTCAGTGCCAGGCCTTTCTTCAACACTGGGCTGTTGGCGTTGAAGCGGCGGATCGACTCGCGTCGCTCGGCGTAGTCGCTGCTGGCTTCCAGGTCGGCGGTCATCTCATCGAGCATGTTGTGCTCGACGGTCTGGTAGTAGTGGGTGACGTTGCGCTCGGTTTTGCCGTAGTAGTTGGCCTTGCGCACCGCCAGTGGGTCGCGGCCCAGGTGACGGGCGATGTGGTCCATCACCTGTTCGATGGCAACCATGCCCTGCGGGCCGCCAAAGCCGCGGTAGGCGGTGTTGGAGGCAGTGTTGGTCTTGCAGCGGTGACCATGCACGGTGGCATCGCCCAGGTAGTAGGCGTTGTCGGAGTGGAACATGGCGCGGTCGACGATCGAACCGGACAGGTCGGGGGAGTAACCGCAGTTGCCGGCCAGGTCGAAGTTGATGCCGTGCAGGCGACCGTTGTCGTCAAAGCCCACGTCATATTCCACATAGAACGGGTGGCGCTTGCCGGTCATGGTCATGTCTTCGACACGCGGCAGGCGCATCTTGGTGGGCTGGCCGGTCAGGCGGGCCACCACGGCACACAGGCACGCCGGGCTGGCAGCCTGGGTTTCCTTGCCGCCAAAACCGCCACCCATGCGGCGCATGTCCAGCACCACCTTGTTCATCGGCACGTCGAGCACTTCGGCCACCAGCTTCTGCACTTCGGTGGGGTTTTGCGTGGAGCAGTAGACGATCATGCCGCCATCTTCGGTGGGCATCACCGAGGAAATCTGCGTTTCCAGGTAGAAGTGTTCCTGGCCGCCGATGTGCAGGGTGCCCTGAATGCGGTGCGGGGCGCTGGCCAGCGCGGCAGCGGAATCGCCGCGTTGGTGGGTGTGGCTGTCGAGCACGAAGTGCTTCTTGCGCAGTGCATCGACCACGTCCAGCACCGGCTCCAGGTCTTCATATTCGACGATGGCGGCCATGGCTGCACGGCGCGCGGTTTCCAGGTCGCGGGCTGCGACGGCGAGCACTGGCTGGCCGAAGAACTCGACCTTGTCGATGGCCAACAGCGGGTCGCCGGCCACCACCGGGCCGATGTCTTTCAGGCCGGGGATGTCTTCGTGGGTGATGGCGATGCGCACGCCTTCGAAGGCATAGCACGGCGTAGTGTCGATACGCAGGATACGCGCATGGGCACGGTCGGCGGTGCGTGCATAGACGTGCAACTGGTTGGGGAATTCCAGGCGGTCGTCGATGTACAGCGCCTCGCCGGACACATGCTTGTCGGCGCTGTCGTGCTTGACGCTGCGGCCGACCCCGGTGGTCAGGTCCTGGCTGAACAGCTCGGCCATCTCGGCCTGGCTTTTGGCTACGTGATGGTTAGACATAAGCGGTCACCCGGGTTTCGATGTACGGCGTTTGCTGTTCGATGAAGTACTTGCGCAGCAGGTTCTGTGCGGTCAGCAGGCGGTATTCCTTGCTGGCGCGGAAGTCGCTGAGCGGGGTGAAGTCCTCGGCCAAGGCCTGGCAGGCGCGCTCGATGGCAGCCTGGTCCCACGGCTTGCCACGCAGCGCCGCTTCGCAGGCACGGGCGCGTTTGGGGATGGCGGCCATGCCGCCGAAGGCGATGCGCACACCGCTGACCACGCCGTCTTCGATGCTCAGGTTGAACGCCCCGCACACGGCGGAGATGTCATCGTCCAGGCGTTTGGACACCTTATAGGCGCGGAACGCCCAGTCGCGGGTGGCACGCGGCACGATGATCTTCTCGATGAACTCGCTGTCCTGGCGGGCGGTAATGCGGTAATCGATGAAGTAGTCTTCCAGTGGCATTACCCGCTGACGCTCGCCTTGGCGCAGCACGACCTGCGCGTCCAGGGCGATCAGCAGGGGTGGCGAGTCGCCGATCGGCGAGGCGTTGCCGATGTTGCCTCCAAGGGTGCCCTGATTGCGGATCTGCAGCGAGGCAAACCGGTGCAGCAAGGCACCGAAGTCCGGGTACTCCTCGTTCAGCGCGCCGTAGCAGTCGGTGAGCGGGGTGGCAGCGCCGATTTCCAGGTGGCTGGCGGTTTTCTCGATGCGCTTGAGCTCGGCCACGTGGCCGACGTAGATCATCACCGGCAATGTCTTGTGGAACTGAGTCACTTCAAGCGCCAGGTCGGTACCGCCGGCCAGCAGGCGGGCTTCGGGGTGCGAGCTGTAAAGGTCGGCCAGATCGGCCACGGTCAGCGGCACCAGGCAGCGTTTGTCGCCGCTGTTCAGTTCGCCGGTCTGGGTCGGCGTAATGGCCTTGAGGCGGCTGATGGTTTGCGCCTGCTGGGCATCGAACTGGTCGCGGCAGGGCTGGCGGCAGCTCTGTTCGGCGGCGTCGAGGATCGGGCGGTAGCCGGTGCAACGGCACAGGTTGCCGGCCAGGGCTTCCTGGGCCTGGTGCAGGTCGGGGCCGCTGCTGTTCTTTTGCAGGGCGAACAGCGACATCACGAAACCGGGGGTGCAGAAGCCGCATTGCGAACCATGGCAATCGGCCATGGCTTGCTGCACGCTGTGCAGCTGGCCCTTATGCTTGAGGCCTTCAACGCTGATCAATTGCTTGCCGTGCAGCGACGAGACAAACGTCAGGCACGCGTTGAGGCTGCGATAACGCAGGCTGTCGTTGCCCAGGTCGTCCTGGGTCAGTTCGCCGACCACCACGGTGCAGGCGCCGCAGTCACCACTGGCGCAGCCCTCCTTGGTGCCGGGTTTGCCCAAGTGCTCGCGCAGGTACTGCAGCACCGTCATGTTCGGGTCCAGGGCGTGCTCGCTGCGCAACTCCTGGTTGACGAGAAACTGGATCACGGGGATGGCCTCGCAATGGTTTTATTGTTGTTGGGCGGACTCTAAGCAAGACCTGTCTAGCAGGTCAATATTTTTCTGACTCAAAGGTCAAGAAATTGCTCATGTCTACGCCCGGCCGAACACATTGCCTATGGAACAAGCATAGATCGCGCCGGGCGCGCGGCTGTCTGGCAGGTCAAATAAACCGCCTGGCCCCTCTGCGCGATTACCGCCCAAGTACGCTACAATCCGCCCCTTGTGCCCAGTTCAATGATTTTGAAGGAAAACCATGACGTTCAAGGCCCCGGACAGCCTCTCCGAGCAGATTGCCGATTACCTGGCCGAACGCATCATCCGCGGCGAGCTGGCGCCAGGCGAGCGTATCCAGGAGCAGAAGGTTACCCAGGCGCTCAATGTCAGCCGTGGCTCGGTGCGCGAAGCGCTGCTGATCCTCGAGCGCCGCCACCTGGTGGCGATTTTGCCGCGCCGAGGTGCCCATGTAACCGAGCTGGACGAGCGCAGCGTGCGCAGCCTGTGTTCGTTGATGGGCGAGTTTTACATCCTGCTGGGCAACGCGGTTGCGCAAAAATGGCGCACCGAAGCCGACCTGCGCCCGTTTCTGGAGATTCAGCAGCGCCTGCAGCGTGCCCATGACCAGCTCGACATCAAGGCCTTCGTCGCCGACAGCTTTGCGGTCATGCGCGCGGCTTATCCGTTCGCCGACAACCCGTTCCTGCAGAAAACCGTGGAAAACCTCCAGCCCGCCATGAGCCGTGCCTACTACCTGTCGCTGGACCAGCGCCAGGCCAACATGATCGACTACCTCGACTTGTTCGCCCGCCTGCTCGAAGCCGTGGTCGCCCGCGACCTGCCGAGCATTCGCGAGGTGCTCACCGCCTACGGCCAGCGCAGCTGCGAACTGGTGCTGGCGGCGCTGGCCCGAGGCTGACCGATGCGCCTGAAGTGCATTCGCCTGGCCGGGTTCAAGTCGTTCGTCGACCCGACCACGGTCAACTTCCCCAGCAACATGGCGGCGGTGGTCGGCCCCAACGGCTGCGGCAAGTCCAACATCATCGACGCAGTGCGCTGGGTGATGGGCGAAAGTTCGGCGAAGAACCTGCGTGGCGAGTCGATGACCGACGTCATCTTCAACGGCTCCAGTGGCCGCAAACCGGTCAGCCAGGCCAGCATCGAACTGGTGTTCGACAACAGCGAAACCACCCTGGTCGGCGAGTACGCCGCCTACGCCGAGATTTCGATCCGCCGCAAGGTCACCCGCGACGGGCAGAACAGCTATTACCTCAACGGCACCAAGTGCCGCCGGCGCGACATTACCGATATCTTTCTGGGTACTGGCTTGGGGCCGCGCAGCTACTCGATCATCGAGCAGGGCATGATCTCCAAGCTGATCGAGGCCAAGCCTGAGGAACTGCGCAACTTTATCGAGGAAGCCGCCGGCATTTCCAAGTACAAGGAACGCCGCCGCGAAACCGAAAGCCGCATCCGCCGCACCCAGGAAAACCTGGCCCGGCTGACCGACCTGCGCGAAGAGCTGGAACGCCAGCTGGAGCGCCTGCACCGCCAGGCACAGGCGGCTGAGAAGTACCGTGAGTACAAGGCCCAGGAACGGCAGATGAAGGCACGCCTGTCGGCCTTGCGCTGGCGTGACCTGGATGAGCGGGTGCGCCAGCGTGAGTCGGTGATTGGCGACCAGGACGTGTCCCATGAGGCGCTGGTGGCCGAGCAGCGTAATGCCGATGCCAGCATCGAGCGCTTGCGCGACGGCCATCACGAACTGTCCGAGCGCTTCAATCAGGTGCAGGGCCGCTTCTATTCGGTGGCCGGTGATATTGCCCGGGTCGAGCAGAGCATCCAGCATGGCCAGCAGCGCCTGCGCCAGCTGCAGGACGACTTCAAGGAGGCCGAGCGCACGCGCCTGGAAACCGAGTCGCACCTGGGCCACGACCGCACCTTGCTGGCCACCCTTGGCGAAGAGCTGGCCATGCTCGAACCCGAGCAGGAGTCGACCTTGGCCGCTGCCGAAGAAGCCGCCGCCACGCTGGAAGAAGCCGAGTTGGGCATGCACGGCTGGCAGGAGCAGTGGGACAGCTTCAACAGCCGCTCCGCCGAGCCGCGCCGTCAGGCCGAGGTACAGCAGGCGCGCCTGCAGCAGCTGGAAGCCAGCCTGGAGCGTCTGGCCGAACGCCAGCGCAAGCTGGGCGAGGAGCGTGAGCAACTGGGTAGCGACCCGCAGGATGCCGCCATGCTCGAACTGGCTGAGCAGTTGGCCAGCAGCGAAATGCTGCTGGAAGAACTGCAACTGTCCGAAGAGCAGGTGGTCGAGCGACTGGAAGGCGTGCGCGAGCAGCTGCAACAGGCCACCCAGGCACAACAACAGGCGCAAGGTGACCTGCAGCGCCTGGGCGGCCGTTTGGCTTCGCTGGAGGCTTTGCAGCAGGCCGCGCTGGAGCCGGGTGCAGGTGCTGCTGACTGGCTGCAAGGCCAAGGCCTGGAGCAGCAGCCGCGCCTTGCAGAAGGCCTGCGGGTGGAGCCGGGTTGGGAGCTGGCTGTGGAGACGGTGCTTGGCGCCGACCTGCAAGCCGTTCTGGTGGACGACTTCGGCAGGCTCGATTTTGCCGGCCTGGAGCAGGGCGAGTTGCGCTTGCTTCTGGCCAGCGCTGACAACGCATCCTTGCCCGACAGCCTGCTGGAAAAAGTTGAAGGCCCTATCGACCTGGCGCCTTGGCTTGGCCAGGTCAAACCGGTAGAAAATCTGGCCGAGGCGCTGGCCCGGCGGGCGTCCCTTGCTGAAGGGCAAAGCCTGGTCAGTCGTGACGGTTATTGGGTTGGCCGGCATTTCCTGCGGGTTCGTCGTGGTGGTGAGGCCGAAGGCGGGGTTTTGGCACGCGGCCAGGAAATCGAACGGTTAGGTCAAGAGCAGCTGGAGCAGGCGGCGGCGCTGGAGCAACTGGAACAGCAGCTGCAAACCCTGCGCGAGCAGCAGCTGGACCTGGAAGAGCAGCGCGAACAACTGCGCCGCCGCAGCCAGGAAGAAAACCGCCTGCATGGCGAACTGAATGCCAGCCTGTCTGCCAGCCGTGCCCGTGCCGAACAGGTCGAGCTGCGGCGTCGACGTCTGCAGGAGGAGTTGGCTGAGCTGGAAGAGCAGCGTGCCCTGGAACATGAGCAACTGGGCGAATCACGCCTGCTGCTGCAAGAAGCCCTGGAGCTGATGGCCCAGGACACCGAGCAGCGCGAGCAGTTGATGGCGCGCCGCGACACGCTGCGTGAAAGCCTCGATCGGGTGCGCCAGGAAGCCCGTCAGCACAAGGACCACGCCCACCAGCTGGCCGTGCGCCTGGGCTCGCTGCGTGCCCAGTACGACTCCACCCGTCAGGCTCTGGAACGCCTGGAGCAGCAGGCCGCGCGCCTGACCGAGCGCCAGGAGCAACTGAGCCTGAACCTGGAGGAGGGCGAGGCCCCGCAGGAAGAGCTGCGCCTCAAGCTTGAGGAACTGCTGGAGCGGCGCATGAGCGTCGACGAGGAAATGCGCAAGGCCCGCCTGCACATGGACGAAGCCGACCGCGAACTGCGCGATGCCGAAAAACGCCGCACCCAGGCCGAGCAGCAAGCGCTGGTGTTGCGTGGCCAACTGGAACAGTTGCGCCTTGAGTGCCAAGGTTTGGATGTGCGGCGCAAAACCTTGCAGGAGCAGCTGCTGGCCGATGGCTATGACCTGCAAGGCGTGCTCGCCACCCTTGAGGCCGAGGCCAGCGAGCAGGGTACCGAGCAGGAGCTGGAGCAGCTTGAAGCACGCATCCAGCGCTTGGGTGCGATCAACCTGGCGGCCATCGAAGAATACGAGCAGCAGTCCGAGCGCAAGCGCTACCTGGACGCGCAAGACGCTGACCTGGTCGAAGCCCTGGAGACCCTGGAAAACGTCATCCGCAAGATCGACAAGGAAACCCGTAACCGCTTCAAGGATACCTTTGATCAGATAAATGCCGGATTACAGGCACTTTTCCCAAAAGTTTTCGGGGGCGGCAGCGCTTATCTGGAACTGACGGGTGAAGATCTACTCGATACAGGGGTGACGATCATGGCACGGCCACCGGGCAAGAAGAACAGCACCATCCATCTGCTGTCCGGCGGCGAGAAAGCACTGACCGCTTTGGCGCTGGTGTTTGCCATTTTCAAGTTGAACCCCGCACCGTTCTGCATGCTCGACGAAGTCGACGCGCCGCTGGACGATGCCAACGTCGGGCGCTACGCCCGTCTGGTCAAGGAAATGAGTGAAAGCGTGCAGTTCATCTACATCACCCATAACAAGATTGCCATGGAGATGGCGGATCAATTGATGGGGGTGACCATGCATGAGCCCGGTTGTTCACGTCTTGTTGCAGTTGATGTGGAGGCGGCCATGGCCATGGTCGATGCGTGATACGCGACGATGGGGCACATTCTGTAGCGAAATGCCCCCGCCATGTGCGACAGACGGTGTAAAGTTGTCTTTGGTCGTGCTAGCTTAATGTCACTCGTTTTTTGCGTGGGTAAAACGCCTGTCAGAACATAGAGTTGGCGCCACGTGTTAAAGGGCTTTGAACCCTTTGTTTTCAAGCATATTTTTATAGAGGCACGGGATTACATGGAAATCGGTCTGCGCGAGTGGCTGATCGTCATCGGCATCATTGTCATTGCCGGGATTCTTTTCGACGGCTGGCGCCGCATGCGCGGCGGAAAAGGCAAGTTGAAATTCCGTCTGGATCGCAGTTACTCCAACCTGCCGGACGAAGAGGGCGGCAGTGCTGAAGTGCTCGGCCCGTCGCGGGTGCTGGATACCCACAAGGAGCCTGAGCTGGACGAAAGCGACCTGCCGTCGCTCAGCGCTTCTGCGCGAGATCGCGAGCGCGAGCCCAAGCCGGTCAAGGCCGGCAAGCGCGGCAAGCGTGCGGCCGCCGACCTGCAGCAGGGCGACCTGAACCTCAGTGCCGAGCCGCGTGAGCCGGATCTGTTCGCCGAAAGCGACGACGACTTTGCCGCCGACAACACCCGCAATAGCGGTGCGGCGCCTGCCAGCAGCAGCGTGAAGGAGCTGCCGCCGGCCGAGGAAGTGCTGGTCATCAGCGTGATCTCCCGCGACGAGGGCGGCTTCAAGGGCCCGGCACTGCTGCAGAACATTCTGGAAAGCGGCCTGCGCTTCGGCGAAATGGACATCTTCCACCGCCACGAGAGCATGGCCGGCCACGGTGAAGTGCTGTTCTCCATGGCCAACGCGGTCAAGCCTGGCGTGTTCGACCTGGACGACATCGACCACTTCAGCACCCGTGCCGTCAGCTTCTTCCTCGGCTTGCCGGGCCCGCGTCATCCGAAGCAAGCCTTCGACGTGATGGTGGCTGCGGCACGCAAGCTGGCCCACGAACTGAACGGTGAGCTCAAGGACGACCAGCGCAGCGTGCTGACCGCCCAGACGATTGAGCACTACCGTCAGCGTATCGTCGAGTTCGAGCGCCGCGCGCTGACCCAGAAGCGCTGATGTGCCCAAGTGGGCAGACCTCTGTCCACCCTGTTTCAAGCGCAAGAGCAGCCAAGGGCTGCTCTTTTGCTATGCAAGAGAACCTGAAAATGACCGCCGAAACCCGTATCCACGAACTGCGTGCCGAGCTCGACCAGCACAACTACCGCTACTACGTGCTCGATGAGCCCAGCGTGCCTGATGCCGAATACGACCGCCTGTTCAATGAGCTCAAGGCGCTTGAGGCTGAACACCCGCACCTGGTAACCCCCGACTCGCCCACCCAGCGCGTCGGCGGCGCTGCCTTGGCCGCGTTTAGCCAGGTGCGCCATGAAGTCCCTATGCTCAGCCTGGGTAACGCCTTCGAAGAAACCGACCTGCGTGAGTTCGGCCGCCGCGTTGTAGAAGGCCTCGATCAGCCCGGCGCGGTCGACTACAGCTGTGAACCCAAGCTCGACGGCCTGGCCGTGAGCCTGCTGTACCGCGATGGCCAGCTGGTGCAGGGCGCTACCCGTGGTGATGGCACCACCGGCGAAGACATCAGCGCCAACGTGCGCACGGTGCGCAACATCCCGCTCAAGCTGCAGGGTGAGGGCTGGCCGTCGGTGCTGGAGGTGCGCGGCGAGGTGTACATGAGCAAGGCCGGTTTCGACCGGCTCAATGCCGCCCAGGCCGAAGCCGGTGGCAAGACGTTCGCCAACCCGCGCAACGCCGCCGCCGGTAGCCTGCGCCAGCTGGATTCGAAAATCACCGCCAGCCGCCCGCTGGAGTTCTGCTGCTATGGCGTTGGTCAGGTGTCTGAAAGCATTGGCGACAGCCATATCGGCATCCTTGAGCAGCTTAAAGCCTGGGGGATGCCGATCAGTCGCGAGCTCAAGCATGCGGCAGGCATCGAAGAATGCCTGGCCTACTACCGCGATATCGGCGAGCGACGTAACAGCCTGCCGTATGAAATCGATGGTGTCGTGTTCAAGGTCAACAGCCTGGCCGCCCAGCGCGAGTTGGGCTTCCGTGCGCGTGAGCCACGCTGGGCGATTGCCCACAAGTTCCCGGCCATGGAAGAGCTGACCGAGGTGCTGGACGTCGAATTCCAGGTTGGTCGCACGGGGGCGGTAACGCCTGTAGCGCGCCTGAAGCCGGTCAAGGTTGCGGGTGTGACCGTGTCCAACGCCACCTTGCACAACATGGACGAAATCGCCCGCCTGGGCCTGCGCATCGGTGACACGGTAATCATCCGCCGTGCCGGTGACGTGATCCCGCAGGTGATGCAGGTGGTGCTGGAGCGTCGCCCGGAAGATGCCCGCCCGGTCGAAGTGCCGAGTGCGTGCCCGGTGTGTGGCTCGCAGGTCGAGCGTACGCAACTGGTCAAACGCAGCAAGGGCAAAGAAACCACCAGCGAAGGCGCGGTGTACCGCTGCGTTGGCCGCCTGGCCTGTGGTGCCCAGCTCAAGCAGGCGATCATTCACTACGTGTCGCGCCGTGCCATGGACATTGATGGCCTGGGCGAGAAGAGTGTCGAGCAACTGGTGGACGAAGGCCTGATCGGCTCGCCGGCAGACCTGTACAAGCTGGAATTCGACCAGATCGTTGGCCTGGAAGGTTTCGCCGAAGTGTCCAGCAAGAAGCTGCTGGATGCCATCGAGGCCAGCAAGCGCCCGGCCTTGGCGCGCTTCATCTACGCCTTGGGCATTCCGGATGTAGGCGAAGAGACTGCCAAGGTGCTGGCCCGCTCGCTGGGCAGCCTGGCGCGCGTGCAGCAGGCATTGCCGCAGGTGCTCACCTACCTGCCGGACATCGGCCTGGAGGTTGCCTACGAGATCCACAACTTCTTTGAAGACGAGCACAACCAGAAGGTGATTGAGCAGCTTCTGGCCAGCGGCATGCAACTTCAGGACGAAGGCGAACTGGCTGCCGAATTCGCCGCCAGTACCACCCTCGCCGGCATGATTGCCAAGCTCGACATTGCCTCGGTCGGCCCGACCGGTGCCGAAAAGCTGGTGGCCAAGCTCGACACTCTGGACAAGATCATCGCCGCCGACGGCATCGACCTGCGCCAGGCCCTTGCGGCCAAGCAGGCGGATGCCGTGCGTGAGTTCTTCAAGGATGAAGCGAACCAGAAGCTGGCGCGGGACATCGAAGCGCAGTTGCTGGCGTTCGGCATGCACTGGACCAGCGAGAAGAAAGTGGCCGAAGGTTTGCCGCTGGCAGGCCAGACCTGGGTGCTCACCGGCACCCTGGAGCGCATGAGCCGCGACATCGCCAAGGACAAGCTGGAAAGCCTGGGGGCCAAGGTGGCAGGTTCGGTGTCTGGCAAGACCCATTGCGTGGTGGCCGGGCCAGGGGCGGGGTCCAAGCTGGCCAAGGCTGCCGAGCTGGGTGTGAAGGTGTTGGACGAAGATGCCTTCGTCACCTTCCTGGCCGGGCAGGGGATCACGGTTTAAAGACCGGTGCGAGTTTCTTGTGGGGGCGGGTTTACCCGCGAAGAGGCCGGGCCTGCCGCCCACTCCCGTCAAGTCATTGAGAAATGATGACTTTTTCTCCCGCTAGAGGTTGTATCTGCCCCCAAGACCGGTACAATGGCGCCACTCGCTGCTCAGCGAGGCATGTAGTGGTGGCCCCATCGGTCCCCCCGCATTGATTACCCGTTAACCTGGTCAGGCCCGGAAGGGAGCAGCCATAGCGGGAACATCGAGTGCCGGGGTGTGGCTGGTGGGGCCGCCTCCATTTTCGGGGTCAGAAAGCCTTAAGCTGCGGCGAACGCCTTCTTACTTGCCTGCTTATCGCTCAGTTCCCCTGCCGCAGACAGCTTCATCAGCCTTTGGAATTTCGGGCATGCCAAATGATCCTCTTCCGGGCATTGTGCTGCGTGCCGCAAGCCCTTGCTCATCGCCTGTAATCGCTTGATTCGCGCATCCAGCTCGTCCGCCTTGGCCATCAGCATCTGCCGGTTCACTTGCAGGTCCACCAGCATCACGCCCACTTCATCTAGCGAAAACCCCGCAGCCTGCCCCAGCGCGATCAGCGCCAGCTTGTCCGCCACATCAGCTGCAAACTGCCGCCGCTGGCCGCGCCCGGCGAGTGACTTGAGCAAACCTTTCTTCTCGTAGTAACGCAGTGTCGAGGCGGGTACGCCTGTGCGTTTGGCGACGTCGGCAATGTCCATTGAAGGCCCTTGACTTGAAGTTGACTTCAACTTCTATGCTGCGCGTCATGGTGATGACCGTCAATCTTCGAGGGCTTGTTCTATGACGATTACTGCGATGTTTTCTGCTGCCTTGCCGATTGGCATTGGTGCCACGGTGGTCATGGACCTGTGGGGGCTACTGCTGCGGCGCTTGGGTGTTGCCACGCTGAATTTCGCCATGGTCGGGCGTTGGGCGGGGCATTTGCTGAACGGTCGTGTACTGCATCAGGCGATTGCCAAAGCCGAACCCGTGCGAAATGAGTTGGCGTGGGGATGGGTGATCCATTACGCCATCGGTGTGCTGTTCGCAATGCTGCTGGTTGTGATCGTAGGGGAGGGCTGGTTGCTGTCGCCTACTTTGTTACCGGCAGCAGTTGTTGGCGTGGGTACGGTCGTGGCACCGTTGTGCCTCATGCAGCCGGCGATGGGCGCGGGGTTCTTTGCGTCCAAGACGCCGAAGCCTTCGCGTAACTGCCTGAAGAGCTTGGCTACGCATTTTGTGTTTGGCGTGGGGTTGTACTTGAGTGCAGGTTTGCTGGCTTTGGTGTGATGGCAGGGAGCTCGATCAGAGTGAGCGCACAATCAGCTACTGCCTGGGGGCAGGCGGATGCTGTCGCGTTGGCAGTTGAGCGGCGGTGAGGTTATAGGTGCTGAGCGTTGGCATGTGATTGCGTGATGGCTGCGGGGTGTTTGGCTTGGGTTGTTTGGCGCCTGTGAGATCGAGCGCCGCCCGCGCGGCGCATCTCGAGCTGCGCTCGCTCCTACGTTTGTTCCCAGCCAGTAACGCCTGTGGCATGCGCGCGCGACCGCCTGGTTTGTACGACATGATATCGCGCCATGCGCCAAGGCGTTGGCGCGCAAATCCCATAGGAAAAATTGGCCCGAAACGAACGTAGGAGCGAGCGCAGCTCGAGATGCGCCGCGTGGGCGGCGCTCGGTCTCACAGGCAATAAAAAGCCATCGGCATACACCCGTCAGCCCTCCCCAGATCAAGGTTGAGCCACTGAATCCCCTGAAAGCCCTGCTCCCCCATACCGCTGCACAATCCGCTCGATCTCCCCCGACTGCTTCATCCTCACCAGCGCCCGCAGCAGCCCTTGGGTCGGTAACCCCGGATCGCTACGCACCATGCACCCCAGATCCTGTTCCTCCAGCACCGCCAGCACCTGCAACTGCTGATCAGCCGGCAACCCTTGGTTAAACCACTGCAACGACAGCTGGTTACTGACCGCATGCCGATAGCGCCCAGCCTGTAACTTCTGCAGCACCAGCAATTGGCTGCGGCTGTCTTCACGGCGCAACTGGCCCTGATCCAGCAGCGGTTGCAGGGTCGAGTAGGTGTAGCCCAGCACCGTGCCAATAGCTTGGGGCGGCAGTTGTTCCGGGGGCATGGGGCTGCTGTCGCCCACACGGCCTACCAGTACGTCACGCTGGTGTATCAGCGGGATACTCCAGACAAAATCCCCGGGGCGGTCATTGAACCACTGGGTGCTGACATAGCAGCGTACATCGATATCGCCGTTGTTCATGGCCTCCTGCAGGCGAAGGCGGGCCATGACGTGATACTGGGGGCGTACGCCCACTTCCCTGGCCAGCGCTTGTATCAGGTCATACACCAGGCCTTCCACCGGCTGGTCGCCTTCGATGCGGACCAGCGGCATGCTCCAGCTCTCTGCAACGGAGAAGCGCAGCACGGGCTGTTCAGCCAGGCTGTGCATGGGCCAGAGCAGCAGTAGGGCCAGCAAACTTCGCAAAGGCGTATCCTCCCTGAACAACGCACCTGCCTCAAAGCTTAGACGATTCGCGTAGGGTGCAATTTTGCCCCCGCTCCGCTAGCATTAGCGCTCTTCCGCTCTATCAGGCTACGATGGTTTTTCGATGAGTTATCAGGTTCTTGCACGTAAATGGCGTCCGCGCTCGTTCCGCGAAATGGTCGGCCAGGCCCATGTGCTCAAGGCCTTGATCAATGCCTTGGACAACCAGCGCCTGCACCACGCCTACCTGTTCACCGGTACCCGCGGTGTGGGCAAGACGACCATCGCCCGTATCATCGCCAAGTGCCTTAACTGCGAAACCGGCATCACCTCCACGCCGTGCGGCACCTGTTCGGTGTGCCGGGAGATCGACGAAGGCCGTTTCGTCGACCTGATCGAAATCGACGCCGCCAGCCGTACCAAGGTCGAAGACACCCGCGAACTGCTCGACAACGTGCAGTACGCCCCGAGCCGTGGGCGTTTCAAGGTCTACCTGATCGACGAAGTGCACATGCTCTCGACGCACTCCTTCAATGCCTTGCTCAAGACGCTGGAAGAGCCGCCGCCCTACGTCAAGTTCATCCTCGCCACCACCGACCCGCAGAAACTGCCGGCCACCATCCTGTCGCGCTGCCTGCAGTTCTCGCTGAAGAACATGAGCCCGGAGCGTGTGGTGGAGCACCTCAGCCACGTACTGGCTGCCGAAAACGTGCCGTTCGAACCGGATGCCCTGTGGCTGCTGGGCCGCGCGGCCGATGGTTCGATGCGTGACGCCATGAGCCTGACCGACCAGGCCATCGCCTTTGGCGAAGGCAAAGTGCTGGCCGCTGATGTGCGGGCGATGCTTGGCAGCCTGGATCATGGTCAGGTCTATGGCGTGCTGCAGGCCTTGCTGGAAGGTGATGCCCGGGCCTTGCTAGAGACCGTGCGCAACCTCGCCGAACAGGGCCCGGACTGGGCCGGCGTGCTGGCTGAAATGCTCAATGTGCTGCACCGCGTGGCCATTGCCCAGGCGCTGCCCGAGGCCGTGGACAACGGCCAGGGCGATCGCGAGCGGGTGCTGGCGCTGGCTCACGCGCTGCCGGCCGAAGACGTGCAGTTCTATTACCAGATGGGCCTGATCGGCCGCCGAGACCTGCCGTTGGCCCCGGACCCGCGTGGCGGCTTCGAAATGGTGCTGCTGCGCATGCTGGCGTTCCGCCCGGCCGATACCGACGACGCACCGAAACCGGTGCTAAAGCCAGTGGGGATCAGCCAGGCCACAGCTGATTCTGCAAAACCAGTGGCAGCGCCTGTAGTTGCCGTGGCGCCGCCAACGGTTGTGGTAGAACCTGCTGCGCCACCCGTTCAGGCCCCCGCGCCAGTCGAGCCGCCGCCTCAGCCTGCGGCCGAACCTGCTGCGGCCGTTGAGCCTGAGCCTGTTCCTGTGGTTGAGCCCGAACCCGAGTCCGAGCCAGCGGTAGAGGTGATCGACCTGCCATGGGAAGAGCCCGCAGCACCGCCGGCAGCGGTGGTGGCGCAACCTGAGCCAGTGCCCGCACCTGCGCCCGCAGTTCCAATCCAGCAGGCCGCCCCGGCCCATGATGATGAACCGCCTTTCGACCCGTCCGCCTACTCCGCCGTAGGCATGGACCGGGACGATGAGCCTCCCCTGGACGAAGACTATTACGGCGGTGAAAGTGACCCGGTCGGTTTCAGTTACCTGGACGAACTGGCCGAGCACATCCAGGAGGAAGCGCCCAAGCCGGTAGCCCAGCCGCTGCCAGCGGCCAAGCCGGCCACCGGCCTGGCCCTGCAATGGCTCGAATTATTCCCGCAGTTGCCTGTGTCCGGGATGACAGGCAACATCGCGGCAAACTGTACGCTGATCAGTGCAGAAGGCGACGACTGGCTGCTGCACCTGGATCCAGGTCAAGGCGCGCTGTTCAACACTACCCAGCAGCGACGCCTGAACGAAGCGCTCAACCAGCACCTGGGGCGCACGCTGAACCTGCGCATCGAGCTGATCCTGCCCGAGCAGGAGACTCCGGCCCAGGCCGCCGCGCGCAAGCGCGCCGAACGCCAGCAGGACGCGGTCACCTCGATCGAGCAGGATCCGTTGATCCAGCAGATGATCAAGTTGTTCGGTGCCAAGGTGCGGCAGGATACTATTGAGCCTGTAGAGGCCCTGGCCAATCAGGGCCAGTAACGGATAACCATGCGGCCGGCCCTGCGCCGGGCCGCATCACATGACCCAATCGAGGTATACCCCCATGATGAAAGGTGGCATGGCCGGCCTGATGAAGCAGGCCCAGCAGATGCAGGAAAAGATGCAGAAGATGCAGGAAGAGCTGGCCAACGCTGAAGTCACCGGCCAGTCCGGTGGTGGCCTGGTGAGCGTGGTGATGACCGGTCGTCACGACGTCAAGCGTGTCAGCATCGACCAGAGCCTGATGTCGACCGACGAGGACGACAAAGAAGTGCTGGAAGACCTGATCGCCGCCGCGCTGAACGACGCGGTGCGCAAGGTTGAGCAGAGCAGCCAGGAAAAGATGGGCGGCATGACGGCTGGCATGCAACTGCCGCCGGGCTTCAAGATGCCGTTCTAAGGGCATTGCGATACCGCAAACCGCCGCTGAATCCAGCGGCGGTTTTTTTTTGCAAAGATTTCAGCCAGGGCGCGGTCTACTGATTTGACGCCACTGCCCCCGCTGGGTATAAACCGCCTCTTATTGAATTGTCAGGCCTTTCTCATGAGCTTCAGCCCCCTCATCCGCCAACTGATCGACGGCCTGCGTATTCTGCCCGGTGTCGGCCAGAAAACCGCCCAGCGCATGGCCCTGCAACTGCTCGAGCGCGACCGCAGTGGCGGGCTGCGCCTGGCCCAAGCGTTGACCCAGGCCATGGAAGGTGTTGGCCATTGCCGTCAGTGCCGTACCCTGACCGAGCAGGAGCTGTGCCCGCAATGCGCCGACACGCGCCGTGATGACACCCAGCTGTGCGTGGTCGAGGGGCCGACCGATGTGTATGCCGTGGAGCAGACCGGCTACCGTGGCCGTTACTTCGTGCTCAAGGGCCACCTGTCGCCGCTGGACGGCCTGGGGCCGGAGGCGATTGGCATTCCGCAACTGATGGCGCGTATCGAGGAACAGGGCACCTTTACCGAGGTGATCCTGGCGACCAACCCGACGGTGGAAGGGGAGGCGACAGCGCATTACATTGCGCAGTTGCTGGCTGAGAAGGGGTTGGTGGCTTCGCGGATTGCCCATGGCGTGCCGCTGGGTGGCGAGCTGGAGATGGTGGATGGCGGGACATTGGCCCATGCCTTTGCGGGGCGGCGGCCGATTTCGCTCTGATTTGAAATTGCCGGGGCTGTAAAGCAGCCCCGGAAGCCAACTCAGTATTCGCTGAGGGAAAACTCGGTCAGGCAGAAGGTAGGCACCCCAGCCGCCTGCAACCGGCGCGACCCGTCCAGCTCTGGCAAGTCAATGATCGCCGCCGCCTCGAACACCTGCGCCCCGGTACGACGTACCAGGTTGGCCGCCGCCAGCAGCGTTCCGCCCGTGGCAATCAGGTCATCGAAGATCAACACCGAATCACCTTCGCACAGGCTGTCGGCGTGCACTTCCAGGAAGGCCTCGCCGTACTCAGTCTGGTAGCCCTCGCTCAGCACGTCAGCCGGCAGTTTGCCTTGCTTGCGGAACAGGATCAGCGGCTTGTTCAGCTGGTGGGCGATGATCGAACCAATCAGAAAGCCCCGCGCATCCATGGCACCAATGTGGCTGAACTCGGCCTCGACATAGCGCTCGATGAACTGGTCGGCCACATAGCGCAGCCCGCGCGGCGACTGGAACAGCGGGGTAATGTCGCGGAAGATCACGCCTGGCTTGGGGAAGTCCACTACCGGGCGGATGAGGGCTTTGAGGTCGAAGGTGTCGCTGTGCATTGTTGCGGGCATCCTGGGAAAACGAATGCCCAAGTATACCCGCTAAACGCTGGCCTCAGGCCTCGATTGCACCACCGGCCAGCGCACACAGCTGGATCGGGTCGAGAATGTGCACTTCCTTGCCTTCGGCGCGGATCAGGCCATTCTGCTGGAACCGGGTGAACACCCGCGAAACGGTTTCCACCGCCAGGCCCAGATAATTACCGATTTCGTTGCGCGACATGCTTAGGCGGAACTGGTTGGCCGAATAGCCGCGGGCGCGGAAGCGTGCCGACAGGTTGACCAGGAAGGTGGCAATGCGCTCGTCGGCGGTTTTTTTCGACAGCAGCAGCATCATTTGCTGGTCGTCGCGGATTTCCCGGCTCATCACCCGCATCAGATGGCGGCGTAGCTGCGGCAGCTGTACCGACAGCTCGTCGAGGCGCTCGAAGGGAATCTCGCACACGGAAGTGGTTTCCTGAGCCTGCGCCGATACCGGGTAGGCCTCGGTGTCCATGCCCGACAGCCCGACCAGCTCGCTGGGCAGGTGGAAGCCGGTAATCTGCTCTTCGCCGCTGTCGCTGAGGCTGAAGGTTTTCAGGGCGCCGGAACGTACCGCGTAGACCGAGCCGAAATTGTCACCCTGGCGGAACAGGAACTCGCCTTTTTTCAGCGGGCGGCCGCGTTTGACGATTTCATCCAGTGCATCCATGTCTTCCAGGTTCAGCGAAAGAGGCAGGCACAGGGGGGCCAGGCTGCAGTCCTTGCAGTGGGCCTGGTTGTGTGGGCGCAGTTTGACTGGCTCGGACATTTGAATCGATCCTTGTGGGAAAGCACACATAAGTCGTAAGGGTAACCTACGACACAGGGTGTAGGCCAGTGTGCGCGTTTTTGGTGCGCACTGGCGAAACCCCGGCAGGTGCCCTGCCGGGAGTCCTTGTGTGCCCATAGTGTGCCCGGCAAGGAAACTTGTCCATGCGGTTGAACGCCTCGGTTTTCAGATCACCCGCGAGAAGCGCTGGCGGTTTTGCATGGCCAGGTAGGCGTCGAACACCATGCACACCGAGCGTGCCAGCAAGCGGCCCGCCGGCAAGATGCGGATGCCTTTGTCGTCCAGGCTGATCAGGCCGTCGCGCTGCAAGGTCAGCAGCTCGGGCCAGAGGTCGTTGAAGTAGCCGCGAAAATCGATAGTGAAGGCCTGTTCGATCGGCTCGAAGTCCAGCTCGAAATGGCAGATCAGCTGCTGGATCACGGCCCGGCGGATACGGTCGTCGTGGTTGCACAGCAGGCCGCGCTGGGTGGCCAGCTGGGCGTTGGACAGGCTGTCCTGATAGGTGTTGAGGTCGCTGCTGTTCTGGCAGTACAGATCGCCGATCTGGCTGATGGCCGACACGCCCAGGCCAATCAGGTCGCAGTGCCCGTGGGTGGTGTAGCCTTGGAAGTTGCGCTGCAGGGTGCCTTCCTCCTGGGCAATGGCCAGCTCGTCGTCGGGCAGGGCGAAGTGGTCCATGCCGATGTAGCGGTAACCGGCGGCGGTCAGTTGGTCGATGGTGGCGTGCAGCATCTCCAGCTTGGCCGCCGCGCTGGGCAGGTCGTTGTTGTCAATGCGCCGCTGCGGCATGAAGCGCTCGGGCAGGTGGGCGTAGTTGAACACCGACAGCCGGTCGGGCTGCAAGCGGATCACCTCTTCGACGGTGCGGGCAAAGCCTTCCGGGGTTTGCTTGGGCAGGCCGTAGATCAGGTCGAGGTTGACCGAGCGGAACTGCAACGTGCGTGCGGCTTCGATCAAGGTGCGGGTTTGCTCAAGGCTTTGCAAGCGGTTGACCGCACGCTGCACGGCAGGGTCCAAGTCCTGCACGCCCAGGCTGACGCGGTTGAAACCCAGCTCGCGCAGCAGGCCCATGGTCGACCAGTCGGCTTCGCGGGGGTCGATTTCGATGCCGTAGTCGCCAGAGTCGTCGTCCAGCAGGTGGAAGTGCTGGCGCAGGGTGGCCATCAGCTGGCGCAGTTCCACATGGCTGAGAAAGGTCGGCGTGCCGCCGCCGAAATGCAGCTGTTCAACACGTTGTTTAGGGGCCAGGTGGCAGGCGATCAGCTGGATTTCCTGCTCCAGGCGCTGCAAATAGGGCGCAGCGCGGGCGCGGTCCTTGGTGATGACCTTGTTGCAGGCGCAGTAGTAGCAGATGTTGGCGCAGAACGGCACATGCACGTACAGCGACAGCGGGCGCACGGCTCGACGGCTCTCGCGCAGGGCATGGAGCAGGTCGAACGAGCCCACCTCGCTGTGCAGTTGCACGGCGGTCGGGTAAGAGGTGTAGCGTGGTCCGGCCAGATCGTAGCGGCGGATCAGGTCGGTATCCCAACGTAGGTCGTCGAGCATGAGGGCGGTCCCCGGAAAGAGCAGCAGTGCACCGGAGTCTATGGCCGTCTGTAGGAAACTGTGTTGATTTGTATCAAGGGCATCGGGGCGTCAAAGCGGCCCCATCAATGCCCCATCAGCCAATGCTGGTGCGGCCCGGGCAGGGTCCACACCCCAAACAGCATCACCAACACCCCGCCAGCCACCCGCACACTGCGCCGTCTCAACAAAGCGTTTACCCGCTCTGCTGCCAACCCGGTAGCCAGCAGCACTGGCCACGTCCCCACCCCGAACGCCAGCATCAACGCCGCGCTATACCCGGCGTTGCCCTGGCTGGCCGCCCACAACAGGGTGCTGTACACCAACCCGCACGGCAGCCACCCCCACAGCGCGCCCAGCAACAATGCCCGGGGCAGGCTGGATACCGGCAGCAAGCGCGAAGCGACCGGCTGGATGTGCCGCCACAGCCCCCGGCCCAGCGCTTCGATGCGGGTCAGCCCGCTCCACCAGCCGGCCAGGTACAGCCCCATGGCAATCAGCAGCAGTGCCGCCAGCGCCCGCAGTGCCAGTGCTGCCGGGCTGCTGGCCACGGCCCAGCCAGCCAGGCCCAGCAGCAGGCCGGCACAGGCATAGCTGGTAATGCGCCCGAGGTTGTACGCCAGCAGCAGGCGCAAACGCCGGCCACGCTGTTCGGGCGGGATGGCCAGGGTCAGTGCGCCCATCAGGCCGCCGCACATGCCCAGGCAATGGCCGCCGCCAAGCAGGCCAAGGACCAGTGCCGAGCCCAGCAGGGGAAGCAGGTCAGGCACGGGGCGGTGGTTCCTTGTCGGTGTCGGCCGGGGCGTCGTCAGGTTTTACCGCCGCCTGGTGGCGCGGGTCCTGGTCGTCGAAGAGGATACTATGGGCGGGGCCTTCAAGGTCGTCGTACTGGCCGCTGTCCACCGCCCAGAAGAAGATGTACACGGCCACGCCCACCAGCAGCAAAGCGGCGGGAATCATGACATAGAGGGCGGGCATGGCGACTTCCTCCCGGGCAGGGGTGTTTCGGTGTTCGGCAAGGCCGCTGCCGGGTGCATGCGGGTCAGGCGCAGGGCATTGAGCACCACGATCAGCGAGCTGACCGACATGCCGATGGCGGCCCAAACCGGGGTAATCCAGCCGAGCGCGGCAAACGGCAACATCAGGCCATTATACAGCGATGCCCATAGCAGGTTTTCGAGGATGTTGCGGCGGGTGCGGCGGGCCAGGTCGAAGGCCTGCACCAGTGCCTGAAGGCGGTTGGACAGCAGCACCGCATCGGCGCTGGTCTTGGCAAGATCCGTGGCACTGCCCATGGCGATGCTGATATCGGCGGCGGCCAGTACTGGCACGTCGTTGACCCCGTCACCCAGCATCAGCACCTTGCTTCCGGCTGCCTGCAACGCTTTCAGCCGGTCCAGCTTGTCGTCCGGGCGCAGGCCGCCAATGGCCTGGTCTATACCCAGCTGCGCGGCCACTTCGGCGACCATCGGCGAGCTGTCGCCCGACAGCAGCAGCGTACGCCAGCCCCGGGCCTTGCAGGCGGCGAGCAGGGCAGGCGCATCGTCGCGCAGTCGGTCGTCCAGGCCGAACCAGGCCAGCGGCCCCTGGCGGTCACCCAGCAGCAACCACTGGCCGCGCGGTTCCGGCACGCCGGGGATCTCCGCGCCGCTCAGGGCACAGACGAAGGTGGCCTGGCCAATGCGCAGGCGCTGGCCGTCCACCAGGCCTTCCAGGCCCAGGCCGGGTACGGTCTGCACATCATCCGCGGGTGTGGCGGTGCGGCCAAAGGCGCGGGCGATGGGGTGTTCGGAGCGGTTTTCCAGCGCGGCTGCCAGGGCCAGGCAGCGGTCGGCGGGCAGGCTGCCGAGTGGGCGGATGCTGCGCAGGGTAAGGCGGCCTTCGGTCAGTGTGCCGGTCTTGTCGAAAATCACCGTGTCGATCTGGTTCAGGCCTTCCAGCACATGGCCACGGGTGACCAGCAGACCGAGCTTGTGCAGGGTGCCGGTGGCGGCGGTCAGCGCCGTTGGCGTGGCCAGGGACAACGCGCAGGGACAGGTGGCTACCAGCATCGCCAGCACGATCCAGAACGCCCGTGCTGGGTCCAGATACCACCACCACAAGCCAATGGCCACGGCGGCCAGCAGCGAGAACAGCAGGAACCACTGCGAGGCCCGGTCGGCGATTTCGGCCAGGCGTGGTTTTTCGGTTTGCGCGCGTTCCAGCAGGCGCACGATGGCCGACAGCCGCGAATCGTGGCCCAGTGCTTCAACCTCCACGTTCAGCGTGCTTTCGACGTTCAGCGTGCCGCCGGTGACCCGTTCGCCCACCCGGCGCGGTTGTGGCAGGTATTCGCCGGTCAGCAGCGATTCATCCACACTGGAGCGGCCTTCGACAATGCGCCCGTCGGCGGGGATCACGGCGCCCGGCAGTACTTGCACCGTGTCGCCGCATTGCAGTTCGCTGAGCAGGATGCGTTCGCTGCGGCCGAGGGCGTCCAGGCGCAGGCACGAGGCCGGCAGCAGGTTGACCAGTTGCGCGGTGGCGGCGGCAGTGCGTTCGCGGGCGCGGCGCTCCAGGTAGCGGCCCGTGAGCAGGAACAGGGCGAACATGCCCACGGTGTCGAAATACAGCTCGCCACTGCCGGTGATGGCGGTCCAGATGCCGGCGCCGAAGGCCAGGCCAATGGCCAGCGATACCGAAACGTCCATGGTCAGGTGGCGGGTGCGCAGGTCGCGTGCTGCGCCTTTGAAGAACGGTGCGCAGCTGTAGAACACGATGGGGATGGTGAGGAACAGCGCCACCCAGCGCAGGATGGTGTGCAGTTCAGGCGACAGGTCGATGTTGAATTCCGGCCAGGTGGCCATGGTTGCCATCATCGCCTGGAACCACAGCAGCCCGGCCACGCCCAGGCGGCGCAGGGCGCTGCGGTTTTCGCGGGCCAGCTGTTCGGCGGCCTGGTCGGGTTGGTAGGGGTGGGCGGCGTAGCCAATCTGGCGCAGCTCGGCCAGCAGGCGCGAGAGCGGCTGTTGCTTGTCGTCCCAGTTCAGCAGCAGACGGTGGTTGGACAGGTTCAGGCGGACTTCGGCGACGCCGGGCAGGTTGCGCAGGTGCTTTTCGATCAGCCAGCCGCAGGCGGCGCAGCTGATGCCTTCGACCAGCAGCGTGGTTTCGGCCAGCTCGCCCTGGTGGCGCACGAAGCTTTGCTGCACGTCGCTACGGTCGTACAGGGCCAGCTCGTCTTGCAGCTGTTTGGGCAAGGCTTCGGGGTTGGCGCTGTTGTCGCTGCGGTGCTGGTAGTAGTGCTCCAGGCCACCGGCAACGATCGACTCGGCCACCGCCTGGCAACCGGGGCAGCAGAACTGCCGAGGCTGGCCAAGGACCACGGCGGTGAAGCGGCTGCCAGCGGGGACGGGCAGGGCGCAGTGGTAGCAGGGGGTGGGCTGGGTCATCACATCATTGCCTTACACATTTCGCGAGCGATACACATTACCTGTGGGAGCGGGCTTGCCCGCGAAGCAGGCGACGCGGTGGATGGCACGGGCTTCGTCCGTGTTCGCGGGCAAGCCCGCTCCCACAGTGATCGCGCCAACTTCTAGTTTTTGTGCAAGACAGTTACTCCCACAAGGGGCGGTGGTGGTGCAGTTATTGGTGTTCAGCACCTTGCAGCGCTTCGTCACCCAGCTGCAAGGTCACCCCATGCTCCACTTTTTCCTCTTCGAACAAGCGCCACACCTGGCCACCTTCGCTCCCCAGCAGCTCAACAAAGCGCCGCCCCTCCACCTTGTCCTCCAGTTGCCCCACATAACGCCCTGCTTCAACCCGGCTCAGCAGCACCCTGCGGTCTTTCTCTGGCTGGGTAGGCGAAATCAGGTTCAGCTCCAGGCTCTGCGGGCCGCTGTTGCCGGTCAGGCGCAGGTCCACTTCGCCGGTAAGCTCGTCCAGGTGCACGCTGGCCTTCAGCCCCAGCTGCTGCGCCAGCAGTTCACGGTCCAGCGAGCGGTTGATGCCCTTGCCGGCCTCGTAGTAGTTGTCGTTCACCAGGTTGTCCGGGTTGTTCACGGCGATACTGACCATGGTCAGGCTCAGGCACACCGAGGTGGTGAGGATGCCGATGATGATCCAGGGCCAGAGGTGCTTGTACCAGGGGCTGGCGGCGGTGGCGACAGGCATTGTGCGTTATCTCTCTTAGCGGATCTGTGGGCCGATGAAACGGCTCTTGGCTTCAACCTGGGCGTCACTGTCGTCGGCGCTTTTAAGGATGAAGGTGATTTCGTTGGTGGTCGAGGGCAGCTTCTCGGGGGCCACCGACAGCTGCACCGGAAGGCTGACGATATCACCGGCAGCCACGCGGATCTCGCGCTGGCCCTCAAGCTTGAGGTCTGGCAGGCCGGCGGCGTCCAGTACGTAGACGTGGTCGCGCTGGTCCTTGTTCATCACCTTCAGGCTGTACACGTTCTCGATCCTGCCCTGGGCGTTCTCGCGGTACAGCACGCGGTCTTTGCTGACGTCGAAGCCGACCAGCGAGCGGGTGGCGAAGGCGGTGGCCAGGCCGATGATCATCACCAGCAGCACCACGGCATAGCCGATCAGGCGCGGGCGCAGCATGTGGGTCTTCTGCCCGGACAGGTTGTGTTCAGTGGTGTAGCTGATAAGCCCTTTGGGGTAGTTCATCTTGTCCATGATGCCGTCACAGGCGTCGATGCACGCGGCGCAGCCAATGCACTCGATCTGCAGGCCGTCACGGATGTCGATGCCGGTAGGGCAGACCTGGACGCACATGGTGCAGTCGATGCAGTCGCCCAGCCCCTGTGCCTTGTAGTCGGCATCCTTTTTACGCGGGCCGCGGGTTTCGCCGCGGCGCGGGTCGTAGGAAACGATCAGTGTGTCCTTGTCGAACATCACGCTCTGGAAGCGTGCGTAGGGGCACATGTAAACGCACACCTGTTCGCGCAGCCAGCCGGCGTTGCCGTAGGTGGCGAGGGTGAAGAACCCGACCCAGAAGTAGGCCCAGCCATCGGCCTGGCCTGTGAAGAATTCGATGACCAGTTCGCGGATGGGCGAGAAATAGCCCACAAAGGTCATGCCGGTGACGAAACCGATCAGCAGCCACAGGCTGTGCTTGGCGAATTTGCGCAGGAACTTGTTGCCGCTCATGGGGGCTTTGTCGAGCTTCATGCGCTGGTTGCGGTCGCCTTCGGTGACTTTTTCGCACCACATGAAAATCCATGTCCACACGCTTTGCGGGCAGGTGTAGCCGCACCACACCCGGCCGGCGAACACGGTGATGAAGAACAGGCCGAAGGCGGCGACGATCAGGATGCCCGACAGTAGGATGAAGTCCTGCGGCCAGATGGTGGCGCCGAAAATGTAGAACTTGCGCTCGGGCAGGTTCCACCATACGGCCTGGTGACCACCCCAGTTCAGCCATACGGTGCCGAAGTAGAGCAGGAACAACACGGCACCACCGACCATGCGCAGGCGGCGGAACAGGCCGGTGAAGGCGCGGGTGTAGATCTTTTCCCGGGAGGCGTAGAGGTCGACGGAATCCTTCCCTTTGCTGGCAGGCGGGGTGACGTCATGTACCGGAATTTGCTTGCTCATCATCAAGTCCCACGGCAGTGGAGAAACGCCGCGGCCAGTGCGTGCCGGCCGCAGTCTCGCGCAATCTGCTAGCGCTCTACGGCCCATGATACGCCGCTGATGGCGGTATGGGGTCGCACTGCGACCTTTAGTCGCGTTGGGTTTGTGGTGTGAATCGTGTTATGGCGGGTGTCAATTGATCCAGGTCAGTCTGGCGGTGGAAAACCGTTGTCAGTGCTGGCCTCTTCGCGGGCAAGCCCGCGAAGAGGCCAGGCCTGCTTACTCGGTCTTGGCCGGCGCCTGGTCCTGATGCGACAGGCTGTACACATAAGCCGCCAGCAAGTGCACCTTGTCATTACCCTGCAACTGTTCCTGCGCCGGCATCTGCCCCTGGCGACCATAACGGATGGTCTGTTGCAGCTGGGCAAAGCTGGACCCGTAGATGAACGCCTGCGGGTGGGTCAGGTTCGGTGCGCCCATGGCCGGTGTGCCTTTGCCTTCCGGCCCGTGGCAGGCCACGCAGTTGGCGGCGAAGATCTTCTGACCGTTCTCGGCATCGGCCTTGACGCCTTCCGGCAGGGTGCGGCCATCCAGCTTGCTGACCACGAACGCCGCCACGTCGGCCACGCCCTGATCACCGATCACCTCGGCCCAGGCCGGCATCACGCCGTGGCGGCCGCCCATGATGGTGGTCTTGATGGTGTCGGGCTCACCGCCCCAGCGCCAGTCGTTGTCGGTGAGGTTAGGGAAGCCGAAGGCACCCTTGGCGTCGGAACCGTGGCACACCGAGCAGTTGGAGGCGAACAGCCGTGCGCCCATTTTCAGCGCCTGCGGGTCCTTGGCCACGTCCTCGATGGGCATGGCGGCGAACTTGGCGAAGATCGGCCCGAAGCGGGCGTCGGCCTTGGCCATTTCCTTTTCCCACTCGTGCACACCGGTCCAGCCCGGCTGGCCGTTGGAAAACTCGGTCTGCTTTTCGTTGTCCAGGTACGAGTAGCCCGGCAGCACGCCTTTCCAGTTGCCCAGGCCCGGGTACAGCACCAGGTAGCCAAGGGCGAAGATGATGGTGCCGACGAACAGCCAGAACCACCATTTCGGCAGTGGGTTGTCGTACTCCTCGATGCCATCGAAGGCATGCCCGACGGTTTCGTCGGTCACTTCTTCGCGCTGCCCCTTGCGGGTGGACAGCAGCAGCCAGGTCAACGAGAAGATGGTGCCCAGGGTCAGGACGGTAACGTACAGACTCCAGAAGGTTGTCATTGTTGTTTGCTCCCAGAAGCTTTTGCTTGCTCGACGTGCCGGGTGGCCTCGGGGTCATCCGCGAAGGGCAGTTGGGTTGCTTCGTCGAAGTCCTTTTTACGCCGTGGGTTGAACACCCACAGCGCCAGGCCCACGAAGGCCACCATCACCACGACGGTGCCCAGGCCGCGAATCATCCCGATATCCATCAGCGTCACCGTTTGCTTTTGATGATGGTGCCAAGACCCTGCAGGTACGCGACGATAGCGTCCATTTCGGTCTTGCCCTTGACCGCGTCACGCGCGCCGGCTATGTCGGCGTCGGTGTACGGGGTGCCGAGTGTGCGCAGCACTTCCAGTTTTTTCGCGGTGTCCTTGCCGTCGAGCTTGTTCTCGACCAGCCACGGGTAGGACGGCATCTTTGACTCCGGTACCACGTTGCGCGGGTTGTACAGGTGCGCGCGGTGCCAGTCATCGGAGTAGCGGCCACCCACGCGGGCCAGGTCCGGCCCGGTACGCTTGGAGCCCCACAGGAACGGGTGGTCCCACACGCTTTCGCCGGCTACCGAGTAGTGGCCGTAGCGCTCGGTTTCGGCGCGGAACGGGCGGATCATCTGCGAGTGGCAGCCCACGCAACCTTCGCGGATGTAGATGTCGCGGCCTTCCACTTCCAGCGCGGTGCGCGGCTTCATGCCTTCAACGGGTTTGTTGGTGACGTCCTGGAAAAACAGCGGGACGATCTGGGTCAGGCCACCGACGCTCACGGCGATGACCATGAAGAAGGCCAGCAGGCCTATGTTCTTCTCGACGGCTTCATGCTTCATCAGTGCGCTCCCACAACGACGATCTTGGCGGCTTCCTCGGCCTGTGCCGGGTTGGCGGCACGTACGGTACGGAACACGTTGTAGGCCATCAGCAGCATGCCGCTGGCGAAGAACGCACCGCCCAGGGCGCGGACGATATAGCCAGGGTGGCTGGCCTGCAGGGCTTCGACGAAGGAGTAGGTGAGGGTGCCGTCATCGTTGATGGCGCGCCACATCAGGCCTTGGGTGATGCCGTTGACCCACATCGAGGCGATGTACAGCACGGTACCGATGGTGGCGAGCCAGAAGTGCGCGTTGATCAGGCCGATGCTGTGCATCTGCTCGCGGCCGTAGAGTTTCGGGATCATGTGGTACACGGCACCGATCGAGATCATGGCCACCCAGCCGAGGGCGCCGGCGTGGACGTGGCCGATGGTCCAGTCGGTGTAGTGCGACAGTGAGTTCACGGTCTTGATGGCCATCATCGGGCCTTCGAAGGTGGACATGCCGTAGAACGCCAGCGAAACGACCAAAAAGCGCAGGATCGGGTCGGTGCGCAGTTTGTGCCAGGCGCCCGACAGGGTCATCATGCCGTTGATCATGCCGCCCCAGCTTGGCGCCAGCAGGATGATCGACATCACCATGCCCAGCGACTGTGCCCAGTCAGGCAGGGCGGTGTAGTGCAGGTGGTGAGGGCCGGCCCAGATGTACAGGGTGATCAGCGCCCAGAAGTGGACGATCGACAGGCGATACGAGTAGATCGGCCGCTCGGCCTGCTTGGGCACGAAGTAGTACATCATCCCCAGGAAGCCGGTGGTGAGGAAGAAGCCCACGGCGTTGTGGCCGTACCACCACTGGATCATCGCGTCGGTGGCGCCGGAGTACGCCGAGTACGACTTGAACAGGCTCACTGGCAGCGAGATGTGGTTGACGATGTGCAGCATCGCGGTCACCACGATGAAGGCGCCGTAGAACCAGTTGCCGACATAGATGTGCTTGGTCTTGCGCTTGACGATGGTGCCGAAGAACACCAACCCGTAGGTCACCCAGACGATGGCCAGCAGGATCGCCAGCGGCCATTCGAGCTCGGCGTACTCCTTGGTGGTGGTATAGCCCATCGGCAGGGTGATCAGCGCGCCGACGATCACCGCCTGCCAACCCCAGAAGGTGAAGGCCGCCATGCTGTCGGAGATCAGCCGGGTCTGGCAGGTGCGCTGCACCACGTAGTAGCTGGTGCCGAACAGCGCGCAGCCCCCGAAGGCGAAGATCACCAGGTTGGTGTGCAGCGGGCGCAGGCGGCCGAAGCTGGTCCAGGGCAGGTCCAGATTCAGTTGCGGCCATACCAGCTGCGAGGCGATGAAGACGCCGAGGCCCATGCCAAGGATCCCCCAGACCACCGTCATGATGGCGAACTGGCGGACGACCTTATAGTTATAAGCAGTCGGACTGATTGCTGTGCTCATGCTAAGGTTCCACGGTTTTAATGTTCTTGTTGGTCGAAAAATCGGCGCCAGTATTGATAACCATCAGGGTTACCGCAACGCAACTTTGGTACGCCGACCCGTGTCCGAGCCCGTTCGCTGATGTCCCGCAGCGATCGGGTCCGGACGATTGTACACAAATAAATATTTGTAATGTGTACCGTTTTTCATCTTTTTCTGATCGATCGGTCAGGCTTTTTATCGGGACGGCGACAGGCTATGCGCCGCGTCTGCATCGGTCCTTTCGGAGCGAAGCCCACTGAGGCAACAAGCTTAGTTCTGTTCGGAGGGGGTGCAAGGAGGGGGTAGGGTGGGGGTAAGGCTTTCGTGTTGTGGTGGGGCGGATATCGAGCGCCGCCCGCGCGGCGCATCGCGAGCTGCGCTCGCTCCTACGTTTGCTTCGGGCCAGTAACGCCTGTTACAGGCGCGCGCGACCGCCTTGTTTGTACGACCCGATATTACGCCATGCGCCAAGGCGTTCGCGCGCAAATCCCCCAGGAATAATTGGCCCGAAACAGACGTA
>NZ_BCBJ01000076.1:0-116697 GCF_001320605.1 Pseudomonas sp. NBRC 111133
TAAGGCGCTACAGCCCTCAAGACAGGCACCTAGCAGCCATGGCAGCATTGACCTGCCTAAGCCACAACCCACCCCTGCTCAACCATCGACAACGGCTCCCCGTCACCGATGATGATGTGATCCAGCACCCGCACATCGATCAGCCCCAGTCCCCGCTTCAACGACAGGGTCAAATGCACATCGTCCTGGCTCGGTTCACTGTTGCCTGAGGGGTGGTTGTGGCAAAGGATCAACGCCGCCGCGTTATGCAGCAAAGCCCGCCGCACCACCTCTCTCGGGTAAACACTCGCCCGGTCTATCGTGCCCCTGAACAGGATCTCGAACGCCGACGGCCGGTGCTTGGTGTCCAGAAACAGGCACCCGAACACTTCACTGGCCTCATGCCGCAGCATGGCCTTCAAATAGCGCCGCACCGTTTCCGGGCTGTCCATGGCAGACTCACGCTCAATCGAAGTTGCAAGGTGCCTGCGTCCGATCTCCAGCAATGCCTGCAACTGGCCGTACCTCACAGGGCCCAACCCAAGCTCGCTCATGAAGGCTTCACGGTCGGCCTCCAGCAGCTGACGCAAGCTGCCGAACTTCACCAGCAGACCTCGCGACATCTCCACGACATTGCGCCCGCGTACACCTGAGCCAAGAAAAACAGCCAGCAACTCCGTATCGGTCAGGCTCCCAGCCCCACGCAACAACAACTTCTCCCTCGGCCGCTCTTCAGCGGGCCACTCCCTGATATTCATCCCCGTCCCCTGCCCTTGCTGCGGCCCATTTCGACCCTGTGTTAATCTATTTCGCCTCGTACATGCGACGTTCTGCCGCAGGCATTTTCGAACGTCGCCGCCCGCTCTCACTGGAAAAAGGCAAGCCTATGCAGCGGCTGTATCGCAAGCGCATCGTTCTCGGCGTAGGTGGCGGCATTGCCGCCTACAAAAGCGCCGAGCTGATTCGCCGACTCCTGGAGCACGGCGCGCAGGTGCGCGTCGTCATGACCCGTGGTGGTGCCGAGTTCATCACCCCGCTGACCCTGCAGGCGCTGTCGGGCCACCCGGTGCACATGGACCTGCTCGACCCGGCCGCCGAAGCAGCCATGGGCCATATCGAACTGGCCAAGTGGGCCGACCTGGTGCTGATCGCCCCGGCCACCGCCGACCTCATGGCGCGCATGGCCCAAGGCATGGCCGACGACCTGCTGACCACCCTGGTGCTGGCCACCGATGCCACCGTCGCCGTGGCCCCGGCCATGAACCAGACCATGTGGCGCGACCCGGCCACCCAGGCCAACCTTGAGCTGCTCAGGAGCCGTGGTATCCAGGTGTTCGGCCCGGCCTCCGGTAGCCAGGCCTGTGGTGACGTGGGCCTGGGCCGCATGCTCGAAGCCACCGACCTGGCCTGGTGCGCCGCAGAAAGCTTCAAGCGCCAGGCACTCACCGGCAAACACGTATTGATCACTGCCGGGCCGACCCAGGAAAACATCGACCCGGTGCGCTACATCACCAATCATAGCTCCGGCAAGATGGGCTTCGCCCTGGCCGAAGCGGCTGCCGAAGCCGGGGCTCGGGTGACCCTCGTCACTGGCCCGGTGCACCTGCCAACCCCCGACCGGGTCAGCCGTATCGACGTGGTCAGCGCGCGGGACATGCTCGCGGCCTGTGAAGCGGCCATGCCGTGCGACCTGTTCATCGCCTCGGCAGCGGTCGCGGACTACCGCCCGGAAGTGGTTGCCACACAAAAACTGAAGAAAGATCCTACGACCGGCGACGGCATGCTGCTGCAGATGGTGCGCAATCCCGATATCCTTGCCACCATTGCTGGCCGCAGCGACCGCCCGTTCAGCGTCGGCTTCGCCGCCGAAACCGAACACCTGCTCGATTACGCCACGCGCAAGCTCAAGGACAAGAACCTCGACCTGATCGTCGCCAATGATGTGGCCAACCCCAGCATCGGCTTCAACAGCGAAGAAAACGCCTTGACCGTGATCGACCGCCAGCAGCACCAGACCCTCTTCGCGCAGACCAGCAAGGGCAAGATCGCCCGGCAACTGGTCGCCTTCATCGCCGAACGGCTCAATCAGGTTCAATAAGTTACATGCACGCTCTTCAAGCCAAGATCCTCGACCCACGCCTGGGCACCGAATTCCCCCTGCCGACCTACGCCACCCCTGGCTCCGCCGGCCTGGACCTGCGCGCCCTGCTCAAGGAGGACACTGTCCTTGAGCCAGGCCAGACCCTGCTGATCCCTACCGGCCTGTCGATCTACATCGGCGACCCGGGCCTGGCGGCGGTGATCCTGCCGCGCTCGGGCCTGGGCCATAAACACGGCATCGTGCTGGGCAACCTGGTCGGCCTGATCGACTCGGATTACCAGGGCGAGCTGATGGTGTCGTGCTGGAACCGCGGCAACACGCCGTTCACCATCGCCGTTGGCGAGCGTATCGCCCAGCTGGTGCTGGTGCCGGTGGTACAGGCCCATTTCGACATCGTCGAAGCCTTCGATGAAAGCCAGCGTGGTGCTGGCGGCTTCGGTCACTCCGGCAGCCACTGAGCCGGCAGAGGACCGTTCAGGCCAAGGATGGCGAACTCTCTGGCGAAAGCACCGTCCAAGCGTTCAGTTTGCGCCTGCCCAGAAAGCCTTTGACTAATGGAGCTTCCAGAGATGAACGACATGGCCCACCTGGTCCCCGCCGCATTGCCCGACAGCATTTTCCGCGCGTATGACATCCGCGGCGTGGTCGGCAAAACCCTTCACGCCGAAACCGCCTACTGGATCGGTCGCGCCATCGGTGCGCAAAGCCTGGCCCAGGGCGAACCGCAGGTTTCGGTCGGCCGTGATGGCCGCCTGTCCGGCCCGATGCTGGTCGAACAACTGATCAAGGGCCTGGTCGATGCCGGCTGCCACGTCAGCGACGTCGGCCTGGTGCCCACCCCGGCCCTGTACTACGCGGCCAACGTGCTGGCAGGCAAGTCGGGCGTGATGCTGACGGGCAGCCACAACCCGTCGGACTACAACGGCTTCAAGATCGTCATCGCTGGCGACACGCTGGCCAACGAACAGATCCAGGCCCTGCTCACCCGTCTGAAAACCAACGACCTGACCTTGGCCGAAGGCCGCGTGGAAAAGGTCGAGATCCTTGACCGCTACTTCCAGCAGATCGTCGATGACGTGAAGCTGGCGAAAAAGCTCAAGGTGGTGGTGGACTGCGGCAACGGTGCCGCTGGCGTGATCGCACCCCAACTGATCGAAGCCCTGGGCTGCGAAGTGATCCCGCTGTTCTGTGAGGTGGACGGCAACTTCCCCAACCACCACCCGGACCCGGGCAAGCCGGAAAACCTTGAAGACCTGATCGCCAAGGTCAAGGAAACCGGCGCCGACATCGGCCTTGCCTTCGACGGCGATGGCGACCGCGTTGGCGTAGTGACCAATACCGGCAGCATCGTCTACCCCGACCGCCTGCTGATGCTGTTTGCCCAGGACGTGCTGGCGCGCAACCCGGGCGCCGAAATCATCTTCGACGTCAAATGCACCCGTCGCCTGACTCCGCTGATCGAGCAACACGGCGGCCGCGCACTGATGTGGAAGACCGGTCATTCGTTGATCAAGAAGAAGATGAAACAGACAGGCTCGCTGCTGGCCGGCGAGATGAGCGGTCACATCTTCATCAAGGAACGCTGGTACGGTTTCGACGACGGCATCTACAGTGCCGCACGCCTGCTGGAAATCCTCAGCCAGGCCGGGCAAAGCGCCGAAAACCTGTTTGCCGCCTTCCCGAACGATATTTCCACGCCGGAAATCAATATTGATGTGACCGACGAGGGTAAATTCAGCATCATTGATGCACTGCAACGCGACGCCGACTGGGGCGAAGCCAACCTGACCACCATCGACGGTGTGCGGGTGGACTATGCCCACGGCTGGGGCCTGGTTCGCGCCTCCAACACCACCCCGGTGCTGGTGCTGCGCTTCGAGGCCGACAGCGACGCCGAATTGCAACGTATCAAGGATGTTTTCCGTACCCAGTTGCTGCGGGTTGCCCCTGAGCTGCAACTGCCGTTCTGACCGACTATCTGTTCCTTACAGGAGCCCTGCATGACCCTCGATCGCGATGCCGCTTCCCATGTAGCCGAGGTTTTGTCCGAAGCACTGCCTTACATCCGCCGCTTTGTCGGCAAGACCCTGGTGATCAAGTACGGCGGCAACGCGATGGAGAGCGAGGAGCTCAAAACCGGCTTCGCCCGTGACATCGTGCTGATGAAGGCTGTGGGTATCAACCCGGTGGTGGTCCACGGTGGTGGCCCGCAGATCGGCGACCTGCTCAAGCGCCTGTCGATCGAAAGCCACTTCATCGACGGCATGCGCGTCACCGACTCGGCGACCATGGACGTGGTGGAGATGGTGCTGGGTGGCCAGGTGAACAAGGACATCGTCAACCTGATCAACCGCCACGGCGGCAGCGCCATCGGCCTGACCGGCAAGGACGCGGAGCTGATTCGCGCCCGCAAGCTGACCGTCAGCCGCCAGACGCCCGAGATGACCACCCCGGAAATCATCGACATCGGCCACGTTGGCGAAGTGGTGAGCGTGAACACCGACCTGCTGAACATGCTGGTGAAGGGTGACTTCATCCCGGTCATCGCGCCGATCGGCGTGGGTGCCAACGGTGAGTCGTACAACATCAACGCCGACCTGGTAGCAGGCAAGGTAGCCGAGGCGCTGAAAGCCGAGAAGCTGATGCTGCTGACCAACATCGCCGGTTTGATGGACAAGCAGGGCCAGGTTCTGACTGGCCTGACCACCGAACAGGTCAACGAACTGATCGCTGACGGCACCATCTACGGCGGCATGCTGCCGAAGATCAAGTGCGCACTGGATGCGGTGCAGGGCGGCGTGAACAGCTCGCACATCATCGACGGCCGTGTGCCGAATGCTGTGCTGCTGGAAATCTTCACCGACAGCGGCGTGGGTACCCTGATTACCAACCGCAAGCAGCGCTGATCGGCCGAAACAGGCGACAAAAAAAGGCGACCTTCACAAGAAGGTCGCCTTTTTCATTTCCAGGCCAGGATCAGATCCCGTACTGCGCCCGGTAAGCCTCGACAGCCGGCAGATGCTGCTTCAGCTGCGGGTCATCGGCCAGGAACTCCAGCACCTGGGTCAGCGAAACGATGCTGACCACCGGGATACCGAAGTCGCGCTCCACTTCCTGGATCGCCGACAGCTCGCCATTGCCACGCTCTTCGCGGTTCAGCGCGATCAGCACGCCGGCGGCCTTGGCCTGCTGGGCGTTGATGATCTGCATGACTTCGCGGATGGCAGTACCGGCGGTGATCACGTCGTCGATGATCAGCACATCACCGGCCAGCGGTGCGCCAACCAGGCTGCCGCCTTCGCCGTGGTCCTTGGCTTCCTTGCGGTTGAAGCACCAAGGCACGTCGAGCTTATGCTGGTCCGCCAAGGCCACGGCAGTGGTCGCCGCCAACGGAATACCCTTGTAGGCCGGGCCAAACAGCACGTCGAATGAGATCTTGCTGTCGACGATGGCGGCAGCGTAGCAGCGCCCCAGCTCGGCCAGCGCGGAACCTGTGTTGAACAGGCCGGCATTGAAGAAATACGGGCTGGTACGCCCCGATTTCAGGGTGAATTCACCGAAACGCAGTACCCCGCGATCGATGGCAAAACGGATAAAGTCGCGCTGATACGGCTGCATGAATAGTCCCGGACACCACGGATTTAGCTAAATGGGTTGAGCTCGGGTATCATACACGCACGAGATTTTTGGGGCCATTTATGCGGATCATCAGTGTGAACGTGAATGGCATTCAGGCTGCGGCCGAGCGTGGTTTGCTCAGCTGGCTGCAAGCCCAGAATGCCGACGTCATCTGCCTTCAGGATACCCGCGCCTCGGCCTTTGAACTCGATGACCCAGCTTTCCAGCTCGATGGCTATTTCCTTTATGCCTGCGACGCGGAGGTGCCTGCCCAAGGTGGTGTGGCCCTTTATTCGCGCATGCAGCCCAAGGCAGTCATCACCGGCCTGGGCTTCGAGACAGCCGACCGCTACGGGCGTTACCTGCAAGCAGATTTCGACAAAGTCAGTATTGCCAGCCTGCTGCTGCCTTCGGGCATGAACGGCGACGAAGACTTGAATCAGAAGTTCAAGTTGATGGACGACTTCGCCAAGTACCTGGACAAGCAGCGTCGCAAGCGTCGCGAGTACATCTATTGCGGCTCGTTCTACGTGGCGCAGCAGAAGCTCGACATCAAGAACTGGCGTGACAGTCAGCAATCGCCGGGCTTCCTGGCGCCGGAGCGCGCCTGGATGGATGCGATCACTGGCGAGATGGGTTACGTCGATGCCCTGCGCGAAGTCAGCCGTGAAGGCGACCAGTACAGCTGGTGGCCGGACAACGAGCAGGCCGAGATGCTCAACCTGGGCTATCGGTTCGACTACCAGATCCTCACGCCAGGCCTGCGCCGCTTCGTGCGTAACGCCCGCCTGCCGCGTCAGCCGCGCTTCTCCCAGCATGCGCCGCTGATCGTGGACTATGACTGGACGTTGACCATCTAAGCGTGTTGCTCAGATACAAAAAAGCCGACAGTAATGTCGGCTTTTTTTTGTATTTACGAAATCAGTCAGTCCGCCAGTGCAGCCTGCTGCAGCTCGAAGATTTCGGTCATGCCCTTCTGCGCCAGCGCCAGCATGGCGTTGAAGTCTTCAGGCTGGAACGGCGCACCTTCGGCAGTGCCCTGCACCTCGATAAAGCCACCGGCGCTGGTCATGACCACGTTCAGGTCGGTTTCGGCGGCGGAGTCTTCCAGGTAGTCCAGGTCGAGCACGGCTTCGCCCTGGTACATGCCCACCGACACAGCAGCGATCATGTGCTTGAGCGGGTTGCCGGCCTTCAGGCCACCGCGTTTCTTGATCACCGCCAGCGCGTCGCACAGGGCGACCATGGCACCGGTGATGGACGCGGTACGGGTACCGCCATCGGCCTGGATCACGTCGCAGTCGACGTACAGGGTGATGTCGCCCAGCTTGCTCATGTCCAGTGCGGCGCGCAGCGAGCGGCCGATCAGGCGCTGGATTTCCAGGGTGCGACCACCCTGTTTGCCACGGCTGGCTTCGCGCTGGTTACGCTCACCGGTAGAACGCGGCAGCATGCCGTATTCGGCGGTCAGCCAGCCTTGGCCCTGGCCTTTCAGGAAGCGCGGCACACCGTTTTCAACGCTGACCGTGCAGATGACCTTGGTGTCACCGAACTCGACCAGTACCGACCCTTCGGCGTGCTTGGTGTAGTTGCGGGTGATGCGGATCGAGCGGAGCTGATCGGCGGCGCGACCACTTGGACGTTTCATCTGGGATACCTGTACTGGGACTTTGAATCTGCCGAGCATTATAGAGCCCGCAGCCCGGGGAAGACATGCCTATTGTCGTACCCGCCACAGCCCGTCGCCTTTTCCTACTGGCGCGGCCGCCCGTCGGTAACATAGGTGGATTGGGCGCCACGGCCCCACTGCGCTACAATCCTGCGCCTTGCAGCCGAGAGGCTCCCACCGTCCATTCAACTAAGCGAGGTACTCCCCATGGTGCACAGCATGACCGCTTTTGCTCGTGTCGAGCGCGCCGGCAGCCAAGGCACCCTGATCTGGGAGCTGCGTTCGGTCAACCACCGCTACCTGGAACCGCACCTGCGCCTGCCAGAGGCCCTGCGCGACCTCGAAGGCGCCGTGCGTGAAGGCCTGCGCCAGGGCTTGTCGCGGGGCAAGGTGGAATGCACCTTGCGCCTCAACGAAGACAGCAACGGCAAGCCGCTGAAGGTAGACCGCGAACGCGCCGCGCAACTGGTTGCCGCCGCCGAGGAAGTGGCCGGCCTGATCAAGCAGCCAGCACCCCTGAACCCGCTGGAAGTGCTGTCGTGGCCAGGCGTGCTGGTGGCCGACACCAGCGACCCGCAGGCACTGAACGCCGAAGCCATGGCACTGTTCGACGAAGCCCTGGCCGAACTCAAGGCCGGCCGCCTGCGCGAAGGCCAGGAACTGGCCCGGCTGATCAACGAGCGCCTGGACAACATGTCCAGCGAAGTCACCACCTTGCGCGCCCTGGTGCCGCAGATGCTGGCGGCGCAGCGGCAGAAGATCCTCGACCGTTTCGGCGACATGCAAGCCGAGCTCGACCCACAGCGCCTGGAACAAGAGATGGTGCTGCTGGCGCAGAAGAGCGACGTGGCCGAGGAGCTCGACCGCCTCAGCACCCACGTCACTGAAGTGCGCCGGGTACTCAAGGGCGGCGGCGCCGCAGGGCGGCGCCTGGACTTCCTGATGCAGGAACTCAACCGCGAAGCCAACACCCTCGGCTCCAAGGCCTTCGACCCACGCAGCACGCAAGCGGCGGTCAACCTGAAGGTATTGATCGAACAGATGCGTGAACAAGTACAGAACATCGAGTAAGGCCACCCCGACCATGAACCACAGCAGCGGCACCCTCTACATCGTTTCGGCCCCTTCGGGCGCCGGCAAGACCAGCCTGGTAACGGCCCTGACCAAGGACGACCGGCAGATCCGCGTTTCGGTCTCGCACACCACCCGCGCCATGCGCCCGGGCGAGGAACACGGGGTGAACTACCACTTCGTGGTCCACGAAGAATTCAAGGCGCTGATCGCGCAAGGCGACTTTCTGGAGCATGCCGAAGTGTTCGGCAACTTCTACGGCACCTCGCGCAGCGCGCTGCAGCAGACGCTGGATCAGGGCTACGACCTGATCCTGGAAATCGACTGGCAAGGCGCCCAGCAGGTGCGCAAGCTGATGCCACAGGCGTTGTCGGTGTTCATCCTGCCACCTAGTCAGGAGGCGCTGCGTCACCGCCTGGATGGCCGTGGGCAGGACAGCGAAGAAATCATTGCCGGGCGCATGAAAGAAGCGGTCAGCGAGATGGTGCACTACGACGAGTATGACTACGTGATCATCAATGATGATTTCGACGTGGCGCTGGAGGATTTGAAGGCGGTGTTCCGCTCGAATCGCTTGCTGTTGAAGAAACAGCAACAGCGTCATGCGACGCTGCTGAAGCAAATGATCAGCTGAAGAACGAATTGGGGCTGCTTTGCAGCCCCAATTATTTATTCCTGCAACGGCAGGGTAGCCTGCTGACGCAGGGTAGCCCCCAGGAAGTAAGCCGGCGCGCGCATGCGCGACAGCATCATCAGCCCGATGCCCAGCACCGAGATGATCGCGGCAATCACGAACACCAGCCCCAACCCGCCCACATGCGAACCACTGCCGAAGTCCGGCGAGGCGCTGTCGATGGCAGTCCGTATGAAGATCACCGACAGGATCACCCCACCCACCAACGGGCACAGGCCGCGCATGATGAAGTGGCGCAGGCTGTCGAACAGGCTGCCACGGAAATACCAGACGCAGGCAAATGCGGTCAGCGAATAATAGAAGCAGATCATCATGCCCAGCGCGGTGATGGTATCTGCCAGCACGTTCTCGCTCAGGCTACGCATGGTCACGTAGAACAGACCTGCTGCCAGGCCCGCACAAATAGTGGCGTAGCGCGGGGTTTGCGAACGCGGGCAGACGCTGGCGAATTTCGGCGGCACTGCACCGTAGTACCCCATCGCCAGGAGGGTGCGCGCCGGCGCCACGAAGGTCGACTGCAACGACGCCGCCGTACTGGCCAGCACCGCGATGGACATCAGGATCGCCAGCGGCCCCATGACCGGGCCGGCCAGGTGGGCAAAGACGTTCTCCTGGATGCGCGGGTTGTTCAGGCCCAGGCCCGTTTCGCTGATACCGGCAAACTGCAGAGTGGCGATGGCGGTGAACAGGTAAAGGCCGAGGATCAGCATCACGGTCCAGGTGGCGGCCTTGCCCGGCACCTCTTCGCTGCCCACCGACTCTTCGCTGACGGTCAGGCACGTGTCCCAGCCCCAGAAGATGAAGATCGACAGCGACAGCCCAGCGGCAAAGGCCGAGAACGACTCGACACCAAACGGGTTGAACCAGGCGAAATCGAACGCCAGCGGTGGCGGCGCGGTGGTACCGCCAAAGGCGGCGACGGCAAATCCGATCAGCACCACCAACTGCAAGGCCACCAGGCCGTACTGCACGGTCATGGTGGTGGCGATGCCGCGACAGCAGATCCACACGGCCAGGGCGATGAACACGCAACAGGTAACGATGTTGATCAACAGGTTATCGGCCAACGCCGCCAGCTCATGCTTGCCGGTAATCTGGCCCAGAAACAGGTAGAAGAAGTCGACTGCCACCCCTGCCAGGTTCGACAGCACGATGGTGGTGGCAACCACCAACCCCCAACCGCCAATCCAGCCGATCATCGGGCCGAAGGCACGTGCCGACCAGGTGAACGATGTACCGCTGTCCGGTTCTGCCGAGTTCAGCTCGCGGTAGCCCAGGGCCACCAGCAACATCGGCAGGAAGCCGACGATGAACACGGCTGGCAGGTGGGCACCGACCTCGCGCACGGTCGGGCCAAGGGCGCCGGTCAGGGTGTAGACCGGGGCGATGGTGGAAATGCCCAGCACCACGCTGGCCAGCAAGCCCAAACGGCCCTTGGCCAGGCCTTTGCTGCGCTGAGTGTTGCCCGCGTCGGCTGCCACGTCGGATGGGCGGCCGGCTTCTGTGTAATTGCTCATGAGTATTTGCCGTAAATTTTGGAATTGTTTTCACAGGCCTTGCGTACAAGGCCCGCTTTCACTCATTGAAAGCTTGCTGTCGGGGACAAGTCATCCGAGACCTTCGGCTGACGTCAGAATCATTCCTGCCGTGCGCCCTCCCCTGCTGCATAGGCAATGCAGGCCTGGCGAAACGCCTGAAACAGGCGCAGCGAGACCGGGTTTTCGTTGAAGCGCCACTCCGGGTGCCACTGCACACCGAGCACAAAGCCCGGCGCATCGGGCATGGACACTGCTTCGATCAGGCCATCCGGGGCCCGTGCCTCGACGCGCAAGCCTGGGGCAAGGCGGTCGATGCCCTGGCTGTGCAGCGAGTTGACCTCGAACTGCGCCGCCAGGCCCAGGCGCTCGAACAACCCGCCAGGCTCGATGCCGACCGGGTGACGAGGGCCGTATTGCACCTCCAGGGGTGCGTCCTCAGGTTCGCGATGATCAAGGTAGCCAGGCAGCTCCTGCACGCGTTGGTGCAGGCTGCCGCCAAGGGCCACGTTCAGTTCCTGATAGCCACGGCAAATGCAGAACACCGGCACACCGGCGGCAATCGCCGCCTGCAGCAGTGGCAAGGTCAGCCGATCACGCGCCAGGTCGTGCCGGGTACCCGCCACGCTGGGGGCGCCATTGTAATGATGCGGTTCGATATTTGAAGGCGAGCCTGTAAAAACAATGCCGTGCAGACGGGACAGCAGCGCCTGTGTGTCGCTGCCCCCGTCGCGGGCCGGCAAGATCAGCGGCAAGCCGGCAAAGCCGGCCGCCTCGACATACTTGTCGCCTACCGTGTGCGACGAGTTCTTCCCCACCTGCTGGCGGCAGGCGCTGACACCGATCAAGGGGACCGCAGTTGCGCTCATGGGCTTACACCGTGTGCAGGTACCAGTTGTACTCAAGGTCGGAAATCGACACTTCGAACTCGGCCAGTTCGCTTTCCTTGCAGGCCACGAAGATGTCGATGTAGTCCGGGCTGATGTATTGGTTGAGGACTTCGCTGTCGTCCAGCGCGCGCAGGGCATCGCGCAGGTTGTTCGGCAGGCTTTGCTCCAGCTGTTCGTAGGAGTTGCCTTCGATCGGCGCCTGCGGCTCGACCTTGTTGGTCAGACCGTGATGCACGCCGGCCAGGATGGCCGCCAGCATCAGGTACGGGTTGGCGTCGGCGCCGGCCACACGGTGCTCCAGGCGCACGTTGTCGCTGCTGTCGGTGGGCACGCGTACCGCCACGGTGCGGTTATCCAGACCCCAGCTTGGCGCATTGGGCACGTAGAACTGCGCGCCGAAACGGCGATAGGAGTTGATGTTCGGGCACAGGAACGCCATCGACGCCGGCATGGTTTCCAGCACACCACCGATGGCGTGGCGCAGCGTGTCGCTTTGCAACGGGTCATCGCTGGCAAAGATGTTCTTGCCGGTTTTCTTGTCCAGCAACGAAATGTGTACGTGCAGGCCGTTACCTGCCTGGCCCGGGTAGGGCTTGGCCATGAACGTGGTGTCCATTTCATGGTCGTATGCCACGTTCTTGATCAGGCGCTTGAGCAGGATCGCGTAGTCGCAGGCCTTGAGCGGGTCGGCCACGTGGTGCAGGTTGACTTCGAACTGCGCAGGGGCGCTTTCCTTGACGATGGCGTCGGCGGGAAGGCCTTGCTCCTTGGCGGCTTCGAGCATGTCCTGCAGGCAGTCGGCGTATTCATCGAGGTCGTCGATCAGGTACACCTGGGTCGACTGGGGGCGTTTGCCGGAAATGGGCGAACGTGGCGGCTGCGGGCGACCATTGAGGTTGTCCTGGTCGATCAGGTAGAACTCCAGCTCGAACGCCGCGCAGATATCCAGGCCCAGATCGTCGAACTTGCTCACCACCTGGCGCAACACTTCGCGCGGGTCGGCGAAGAACGGCTGGCCATCCAGCTCGTGCATGGTCATCAGCAGCTGGGCAGTGGGGCGCTTCTGCCACGGCTCGTCCGACAACGTGCCCGGGATCGGGAAGCAGATGCGGTCGGCATCGCCGATGTCCAGGCCAAGGCCGGTGCTCTCGACGGTGGAGCCATTGATGTCCAGGGCGAACAGCGATGCGGGCAGGTTGATGCCCTTCTCGTACACCTTGTGCAGGCTGGCCCGCTCGATGCGCTTGCCACGTACCACGCCATTCATGTCGGAGATCAGCAGGTCGACGTACTGCGTGTCCGGATGGGCCTGGAGGAAGTCATTCATCTCGCTGGAAGAACTGGCGCACGGGGTTACCGACGTCATGGTGTACATCCTTTGATGTGCTGCGGCGATGTGGGATACGGCTGGCGCCTCACGGGCGACGATGGTTGCAGCTGTTGTTCTTTTCACTTTCCCATCGTGGGGACTGGTTACCCGACCGGGCGCATTGATTCCGGGGGGCCGTTTCACTATAAAATGGCCCTGATGCAACAGACATTGGCAATTCGGCAAGCAGAGCGTGCACCAATGCAATATCAGATTACCCACGCCGACCTCTCCCTGGTCCTGGCACTGGAGCGAGGCCGCTCGCTGGCCAAGGCCGCCGAGCTGCTGAAAGTCGATGTTTCGACAGTATTCCGCTCGATCCGCCGGCTGGAGTCGGCGCTGGGCACCGCCTTGTTCGTCAAGAGCCGCAAGGGCTACCTGCCGACCGATACCGCTCAGGCCCTGGCCGAGCAGGCCGAACGTGCCGAACAGGCGCTGGAGGCGGCGCGCATTGCCATGACCAGTGGCGAGCAGGTGGTCAGCGGCACGGTGCGGCTGACCTGTACCGAGGCGGTGATGCACAGCCTGTTGCTGCCGGCGCTGGCCGAGTTCATGCCCAACTACCCGGCGCTATCGCTGGAGATGGGCACCTCCAACACGTTTGCCAACCTCAGCCGGCGCGATGCCGACATCGCCCTGCGCCTGACCAACACCCCACCGGAGCACCTTGTGGGTCGCAACCTGGGGTCTACCTCCTATGTCGTCTGCGGCCAGCCACAGTGGCGCGAGCGCCTGGCCGAGTCGCCCGCCAACGTGCCGTGGATCGCCCCCGATGACTCGATGGTGGACCACCCTACGGTGGTCTGGCGCAACCAGCAGCACCCTGGGGTAAGCCCGCGCTACCAGTGCAGCAGCATGTCGACCATCGCCCAGCTGGTCACCGCCGGCCTGGGCGTGGCGGCGTTGCCGGACTATATGGTGCATGCCTTGCCCGGCGTGGATGCGTTGAGTGGGCCGCTGCCGGGTTGTGACACCCAGCTGTGGCTGCTGACCCGGCCGGATTGCCGGGCATTGCGCTCGGTACAGACCTTGTTCGAAGAGCTGACCCCGCGGTTGCGTGACGCGATGCTCTGAGGTTATCGTCAGGCTCAAGTCTGAGGCTGTCTGTTCCGGCCCTTTCGCGGGTAAACCCGCCCCCACAGGGTGCGCGGTGCCTGTGGGAGCGGGTTTACCCGCGAAGAAGCAAACAGGGGCTTGAAGGTATCACCCGACAAAACAGCGCTTCCCTATTGGCTGGTGATTTTTTAAACTATCGAGTCCGCCTGCCCATTACTGGGCTGCACGCCCACCGCATTTGCTACTGAGGAAGACCATGGCCCGCGTAACTGTTGAAGACTGCCTGGAACACGTGGATAACCGCTTTGAGCTGGTCATGCTCTCGACCAAGCGCGCTCGCCAGCTGGCGACCGGCGGCAAAGAGCCACGCGTTGCGTGGGAAAACGACAAGCCAACCGTTGTTGCCCTGCGTGAAATCGCCGAAGGCATCGTCACCAACGAGTTCATCGCCGCTGAAGAGATCGTCACCGAGGATCCGGTGTTCGCCGCGTTCGAGGACGAGAACAACGAGGCTGTCTGATTGATGCCAGGTCGACGTCGCACGGCGCAAGGCCCTCTTCCTCCGCAGGAGGTGAACCCATGCCGGGTATAGAAGCCTTGGCCGAACGGCTGTCGACCTATCTTGGCCCCGAACAGGTCAACCTGGTCCGCCGCGCCTATTTCTACGCCGAACAGGCCCACGACGGGCAGCGCCGCCGCAGCGGCGAGCCCTACGTGACCCACCCGCTGGCCGTGGCCAGCATCCTCGCCGACATGCACATGGATCATCAGAGCCTGATGGCGGCCATGCTGCACGATGTGATCGAAGACACCGGCATCGCCAAGGAAGCCCTCAGCCAGCAATTTGGCGAGACCGTGGCCGAACTGGTCGATGGGGTCAGCAAACTGACCCAGATGAACTTCGAAACCAAGGCCGAGGCGCAGGCCGAAAACTTCCAGAAGATGGCCATGGCCATGGCTCGCGATATCCGCGTGATCCTGGTCAAGCTGGCCGACCGCCTGCACAACATGCGCACCCTGGAAGTGCTGTCTGGCGAAAAGCGCCGGCGCATTGCCAAGGAAACCCTCGAAATCTACGCCCCCATCGCCAACCGCCTGGGCATGCACACCGTGCGCGTGGAGTTCGAGGACCTGGGCTTCAAGGCCATGCACCCGATGCGCTCGTCGCTGATTCACCGGGCGGTGAAAAGCGCACGCGGCAACCGTAAAGAGATCGTCGCCAAGATCGAGCACTCGCTGGCCAACTGCCTGGCCGCCGACGGTATCGAGGGCGAGGTCAGCGGCCGGCAGAAACACCTCTATGGCATCTACAAGAAGATGCGCGGCAAGCGCCGCGCCTTCAACGAGATCATGGACGTGTACGCCTTCCGCATCATCGTCGACAAGGTCGACACCTGCTACCGCGTGCTCGGCGCCGTGCACAACCTGTACAAGCCGCTGCCCGGTCGCTTCAAGGACTACATCGCGATCCCCAAGGCCAACGGCTACCAGTCGTTGCACACCACGCTGTTCGGCATGCACGGCGTGCCCATCGAAATCCAGATCCGCACCCGAGAGATGGAAGAGATGGCCAACAACGGCATCGCCGCGCACTGGCTGTACAAGTCCAACGACGACGAGCAGCCCAAGGGCAGCCACGCCCGTGCCCGCCAGTGGGTCAAGGGCATCCTTGAACTGCAGCAACGTGCCGGCAACTCGCTGGAATTCATCGAAAGCGTGAAGATCGACCTGTTCCCGGACGAGGTCTACGTGTTCACGCCCAAAGGCCGCATCATGGAGCTGCCCAAAGGCTCCACGGCCGTCGACTTCGCCTACGCGGTCCACACCGACGTGGGCAACAGCTGCATCGCCTGCCGCATCAACCGCCGCCTGGCGCCGCTGTCCGAGCCGCTGCAAAGCGGCTCGACGGTGGAAATCGTCAGCGCACCGGGCGCACGGCCGAACCCGGCCTGGCTCAACTTCGTGGTCACCGGCAAGGCGCGCACGCACATCCGCCATGCCCTCAAGCAGCAGCGTCGGTCCGAGTCCATCAGCCTGGGCGAACGCCTGCTGAACAAGGTACTCACCGGCTTCGACAGCAGCCTGGAGAAAGTCCCCCAGGAGCGTATCCAGTCGATTCTCGCCGAGTACCGCCTGGAACTCATCGAAGACCTGCTCGAAGACATCGGCCTAGGCAACCGCATGGCCTACGTGGTTGCACGTCGCCTGCTGTCGGCCGAAGGCGAGCAGTTGCCAGCGCCGGAAGGCCCGCTGGCGATTCGTGGTACCGAAGGCCTGGTGCTGAGCTACGCCAAGTGCTGTACGCCGATCCCGGGTGACCCGATCGTCGGCCACCTGTCGGCTGGCAAAGGCATGGTCGTGCACCTTGAGAACTGCCGCAACATCAGTGAAATCCGCCACAACCCGGAGAAGTGCGTGCAACTCTCCTGGGCCAAGGACATCACGGGCGAGTTCAATGTCGAACTGCGTGTCGAACTGGAGCACCAGCGCGGCCTGATCGCCCTGCTGGCCAGCAGCGTCAACGCCGCCGACGGCAACATCGAGAAGATCAGCATGGACGAACGCGACGGCCGTATCAGCGTGGTCCAACTGGTGGTCAGCGTGCACGACCGCGTGCACCTGGCGCGTGTGATCAAGAAGCTGCGTACCCTGACCGGTGTGGTCCGCATCACCCGCATGCGTACGTAGTCCGCCAACCGCAAGGAGTCATCATGAGCAAGACCGTCATCAACAGCGACAAGGCCCCAGCTGCCATCGGCACCTACTCGCAGGCGATCAAGGCCGGCAACACCGTGTACATGTCGGGCCAGATCCCGCTGGACCCGAAGACCATGGAGCTGGTTGAAGGCTTCGAAGCCCAGACCGTGCAAGTGTTCGAAAACCTCAAGGCCGTGGCTGAAGCCGCTGGCGGTTCGTTCAAGGACATCGTCAAGCTGAACATCTTCCTCACCGACCTGAGCCACTTCGCCAAGGTCAACGAGGTGATGGGCCGCTACTTCGAGCAGCCCTACCCGGCCCGCGCCGCCATCGGCGTTGCCGCGCTGCCGAAAGGCTCCCAGGTCGAAATGGACGCCATCCTGGTCATCGAATGATGCCCCTGGTGACGAGCGCCCTGCCCGTCACCCCTCCCTCTTCTGCAAGGTTATTCCCTCATGCGTCAAGCACTGCCCTTCGCACTGGCAGCCCTGCTTCTGGGCGGCTGCGCCAGCCACAAACCCGAAGACTTCAACGGCACCTGGATCAACCAGGACGCCATCACTGCGGCCGTCAAGGGCAGCAGCCTGCGCCAGGCGCTGAACGAGCACGGCCCGGTGTTCGAGTGGAAACTCGACGTTGCCAGCCAACAGGCCAGCTACAGCAATGGTTTCGAGGCCGCTGACGGCCAGTTGAGCGCCAACGACAAGCAGTGGCAGGCCAACTTCGAAGGTGGCCAGACCGAGCAGTTGTCGCTTGATGGCGATGAACTGCTGACCGTTGATCAAAGCGGAGCCAAGCAGACCTTCGTACGCGCCAAGGCACCGGCTACCGCCAATGCCCCGCTGGGTAGCAGCTTCGAGAAGGCGCTGTACCAGGCCTACCTGGGCGGCGACTGGAAGATCACCGAAGGCCAGGGCAAAGGTGCCAGCGTGCGCTTCAGCGACACCGGCAACGTCACCGGCCTGCCAGGGCCAGACCGTTTCGCCCTGTGCCTGGCGGGCGATTGCGCGACCATGGGCGGCAGCAATGACAGCCTGTGGCTGGAGCGTAACCAGCGTGGTGCACCGTTCATCATCAAGCGTGATGGCGGCAAGCTGGAGATTTTCCAGGCGGTGAACCGTGCGCAGCCGGATGACATGCCGGAGCTGGCGGCGGGCAAGCGCCAGTGGGTGCTGGAGCTCAACTGAGCCCTAATGCATTTGCACTGAATGCACTGGCCTCTTCGCGGGTAAACCCGCTCCCACAGGGTAATCACTGTCTTCAGGCCTTGTGATATCCCTGTGGGAGCGGGTTTACCCGCGAAGAGGCCGGCAGACTCAACGCCCTCCTTTCAGGATGGCTGCATACCCTTCCTTGTAACTCGGATATTCCGGCACCCAGCCCAACGCTCGCGCCCGGGCATTGCTACAGCGCTTGCTGCCGGTACGCCGCACCCGCTGCTCATCAGACCATTCGGTAACCCCCATGTATGCCCGCAGCCAGGCCACCACATCGGCCAGCGGAGCCGGGTCGTCATCGACACCAATGTAACAGTCGTCCAGCGCCTTGCCGTCGGCATCGGCCTGCAGCAGGTGCGCCAGCAGGCTGGCAGCATCCTCGGCATGAATGCGGTTGCCATACAGCGGCGGCTCCTCGGCGACGCGGTAACCCTGGCGCACCTGGCTCAGCAGCCACTCGCGGCCTGGGCCATAGATGCCGGTCAGGCGCACCACACTTGCCGGAATGCCGCTGGCCAGCGCCAGCTGCTCGGCCTCAAGCATCACCCGCCCGGAATAACCTTCAGGCTCGGTGGCCGCACCTTCTTCGATCCATTCACCGTCTTTTTGGGCATACACGCTGCTGCTCGATACAAACAGCAGGCGACGCGGGTGCTGGCCTCGCTCGGCCAGCCACGCCAGCACATGGCGCAAGCCGTCGACGTAGGCCGCCTGGTAACCTGCCTCGTCGTGCTGGCTGGCCGCCACGCAGTACACAAGGTAGTCCAGCGAACCCTGCGGCCAGGCTTGCGGAATCGACGGCTCGGCCAGGTCGGCGGCAACCGGCGCGATCCCCGCAGGCAGTTGCCCGACAGAACGGCGCAGGCCGCTTACCTGCCAGCCTTTGGCCAGCATCTGTTTGGCAAAACGCCCGCCTACATCACCACATCCCACCACCATCACGGATAGGTCTGACATCACAAAACTCCCTAGACCAATTGATCACCCCGGCCACGCTACACGATGGGCGGCTAGACCATAGGCGAAAAAAGCCACAAGATTACTTTTGTTAACAAGAATTACTTGCAATAATGGCGGCCAATTTGTTCTCGGCCTATCTCGAGGCCTTGGAGAACGTCCACTTTTTCTTCATCAGGTCCGGCCAGCATGACACGCACTCAACCTTCCGCTTCGCCAACCCCGTCGCGCGCCTGGCGCGCCATCGCCGCGCTGACACTCAGCCTGGTGCTGGCCCCGGTGGCCATGGCCGATGAGCCAACCGCCAATGCCGCTACACCAGCCGCTGCTTCCGCCCCGGCTACTCCAGCGACACCGGCTGTGGAAGGCCAGGCTCCCGCTGGCGAAGCACAAGCTGCCGCCCCGGCAGATTCGCAGGTAGTGGTTGATCCCGCTACCGATGCACTGGTTGAAGACACGTCCCTGGGCATGGCCCACGACCTGTCCCCGTGGGGCATGTACAAAAACGCCGACATCGTGGTGAAGATCGTCATGATCGGCCTGGCTATCGCCTCCATCATCACCTGGACCATCTGGATCGCCAAAGGCTTCGAGCTGATGGGCGCCAAACGTCGCCTGCGTGGTGAGATCGCCCAGCTGAAGAAGTCCACCACCCTGAAAGAAGCCAGCGAAGTCTCCAACAAAGAAGGCACCCTGGCCCACACGTTGGTTCACGACGCCCTCGAAGAAATGCGCCTGTCGGCCAACGCCCGCGAAAAAGAAGGCATCAAGGAGCGTGTCAGCTTCCGCCTGGAGCGCCTCGTGCATGCCAGCGGCCGTACCATGAGCAGCGGCACCGGCGTACTGGCCACCATCGGCTCCACCGCGCCGTTCGTCGGCCTGTTCGGTACCGTATGGGGCATCATGAACAGCTTCATCGGCATCGCCAAGACCCAGACCACCAACCTGGCCGTGGTTGCCCCAGGTATCGCCGAAGCCTTGCTGGCCACCGCCCTGGGCCTGGTCGCAGCAATCCCGGCCGTGGTCATCTACAACGTCTTCGCCCGCTCCATCGCTGGCTACAAGGCCCAGGTGTCCGACGCCTCCGCTCAGGTACTGCTGCTGGTTAGCCGTGACTTGGACCGCCAGGGCAGCGATCGCGCCGCCCCGCACATGGTGAAAGTGGGGTAAGCCATGGGCCTGCATCTCAACGAAGGTGGCGACGACCTCGCCGAAAACCACGAAATCAACGTTACGCCGTTCATCGACGTGATGCTGGTGCTGTTGATCATCTTCATGGTCGCAGCCCCCTTGGCCACGGTCGACATCAAGGTCGACCTGCCGGCCTCGACCGCCAAACCGGCGCCGAGGCCCGAGAAACCGGTGTTCGTCAGCGTCAAGGCCGACCAGAAGCTGTACGTCGGCGACGATCAGGTTGCTGCACCCGACCAGCTTGGCCCGATGCTCGACGCCAAGACCAAGGGTGACAAGGAAACCACCATCTTCTTCCAGGCTGACAAAGGCGTGGATTACGGTGACCTGATGGAAGTGATGAACAACATGCGCGCGGCCGGCTACCTCAAGGTCGGTCTGGTAGGTCTAGAGACGGCAGCCAAGAAATGACAAAAACGCGCTCTAACATGGCGCGCTACGGTGGCAGCCTGGCGATCGTGCTGGGCGTGCACGTGGTCGCCGTGCTGCTGACGCTCAACTGGTCGGTGCCCCAGGCCATCGAACTGCCACCGGCAGCCATGATGGTCGAGCTGGCGCCATTGCCGGAGCCTGCGCCACCACCGCCCCCGAAAGCGGCACCGCAGCCACCGGCACCGGTCGAGGAACCGCCGCTGCCGAAGCTGGCCGAGGCGCCCAAGCCCAAGATCGCCATTCCCAAGCCGCCCAAGCCGAAGGCCAAGCCACAGCCGCCCAAGCCCGAGAAAAAGCCTGAGCCGCCGAAGGAAGCGCCGCCGACCGAACAAACGGTAGACGCACCGCCCAGCAACACGCCGCCGCAGAAGTCCGCGGCACCGGCGCCGAGCATTGCGTCCAACAGCAACGCCCTGCCGACCTGGCAGAGCGACCTGCTGCGTCACCTGGCCAAGTACAAGCGTTACCCGGAAGACGCGCGCCGTCGCGGCCTGCAGGGTATCAACCGCTTGCGCTTCGTGGTCGACGCCGAAGGCAAGGTGGTGTCGTACGCCATGGCCGGTGGTTCGGGCAGTGCCGCACTGGACCGGGCGACCCTGGAAATGATCCGTCGGGCCGGCACGGTACCCAAGCCGCCACCCGAGTTGCTGAACAATGGCACGATTGAAGTCGTGGCACCGTTCGTCTACTCGCTGGACCGCCGCTGAGACTTTTGTTTCTGTCACAAATCGGCAAGTCTGATAACGTGCGTCTATCGATTGCAGCCGCTATGCTGGGCCCGCAACTTCATGGACGCACGTTATGACCCTCACAGAATTACGCTACATCGTCACACTCGCCCAGGAACAGCACTTCGGCCATGCCGCCGAACGCTGCCACGTGAGCCAGCCGACCCTGTCGGTCGGTGTGAAGAAGCTCGAGGATGAGCTTGGCGTTCTGATCTTCGAACGCAGCAAGAGCGCGGTGCGCCTGACCCCGGTCGGTGAAAGCATCGTCGCCCAGGCGCAGAAGGTACTGGAGCAGGCCCAAGGCATTCGCGAACTGGCCCAGGCCGGCAAGAACCAGCTCACTGCCCCGCTCAAGGTTGGCGCCATCTATACCGTCGGCCCCTACCTGTTCCCGCACCTGATTCCGCAACTGCACCGCGTAGCGCCGCAGATGCCGCTGTACATCGAAGAAAACTTCACCCACGTACTGCGCGAAAAGCTGCGCAATGGCGAACTGGACGCGGTGATCATCGCCCTGCCATTCAACGAAGCCGACGTGCTGACCCTGCCGCTGTACGATGAGCCGTTCTGCGCCCTGATGCCGGCCGACCACCCGTGGACGGCGAAAAAGACCATCGACACCGCCATGCTCAACGACAAGAGCCTGTTGCTGCTGGGTGAGGGCCACTGCTTCCGCGACCAGGTACTGGAAGCCTGCCCGACCCTGAACAAAGGTGGTGAAGGCTCCAAGCACACTACGGTCGAGTCCAGCTCGCTGGAAACCATCCGCCATATGGTGGCATCAGGCCTTGGCGTTTCGATCCTGCCGCTGTCGGCGGTGCACAGCCACCACTACGCCCCTGGCATCATCGAGGTCCGCCCGCTGACAGCGCCGGCGCCGTTCCGCACCGTCGCCATTGCCTGGCGTGCCAGCTTCCCGCGGCCAAAGGCCATCGAAATCCTCGCTGATTCGATCCGCCTGTGCTCGGTCGCCAAAGCCCCTGCGGAACAACCGGCCTGAGTCATGAGTGAGCTGTCGAAGGTCCCGGTCACGGTACTCAAGGGTGTTGGCGAGGCCATGGCGGAAAAACTCGCCAAGGTCGGCCTGGAGAACCTGCAGGATGTGCTGTTCCACCTGCCCCTGCGCTATCAGGACCGCACCCGCGTGGTGCCGATTGGCCAGTTGCGCCCCGGCCAGGATGCCGTGATCGAGGGTGTGGTCAGCGGTGCCGATGTGACCATGGGCAAGCGCCGCAGCCTGGTGGTACGCCTGGGTGACGGCACAGGTGTGCTGAGCCTGCGCTTCTACCATTTCAGCAACGCGCAGAAAGAAGGCCTTAAACGTGGCACCCACCTGCGCTGCTACGGCGAGGCCCGCCCCGGCGCCTCGGGCCTGGAAATCTACCACCCGGAATACCGGGCGCTGAATGGTGACGAGCCGCCGCCACCGGTCGAGCAGACCCTGACACCGATCTACCCGTCCACCGAAGGCCTCACCCAACAACGCCTGCGCCTGTTGTGCCAGCAGAGCCTGGGCCTGCTTGGCCCGCGCAGCCTGCCTGACTGGCTGCCTGACGAGCTGGCCCGGGACTACCAACTGGCGCCGCTGGACGATGCCATCCGCTACCTGCACAACCCGCCGGCCGATGCCGACCTCGACGAGCTCGCCGAAGGCCAGCACTGGGCCCAGCACCGCCTGGCCTTCGAAGAACTGCTGACCCACCAGCTGTCGCAGCAACGCCTGCGTGAAAGCCTGCGTAGCCTGCGCGCACCGGTCCTGCCCAAGGCCAAACGCCTGCAAGCGCAGTACCTGGCCAACCTGGGCTTCCACCCGACCGGCGCGCAGCAGCGGGTGGCCAACGAAATTGCCTACGACCTCAGCCAGCACGAACCGATGATGCGCCTGGTGCAGGGCGATGTGGGGGCAGGCAAGACCGTGGTCGCCGCACTGGCCGCGTTGCAGGCGTTGGAAGCCGGCTATCAGGTGGCCTTGATGGCACCCACCGAGATCCTTGCCGAACAGCACTACATCACCTTCAAGCGCTGGCTCGAACCACTGGGCATCGAAGTGGCCTGGCTGGCCGGCAAGCTCAAGGGCAAGGCTCGGGCAGCTTCCCTGGAGCAGATCGCCAACGGCGCACCGATGGTGGTCGGCACCCACGCGCTGTTCCAGGAAGAGGTGAAGTTCAAGCACCTGGCCCTGGCGATCATCGACGAACAGCACCGATTTGGCGTTCAGCAACGCCTGGCCTTGCGCAAGAAGGGCGTGGCCGGCGAGCTGTGCCCGCACCAGCTGATCATGACCGCAACGCCTATTCCGCGCACCCTGGCCATGAGCGCCTACGCCGACCTGGACACCTCGGTGCTCGACGAGCTGCCGCCTGGGCGTACCCCGGTGAACACCGTGCTGGTAGCCGATAGCCGCCGCTTCGAAGTGGTCGAACGGGTACGCGCCGCCTGCGCCGAGGGCCGTCAGGCTTACTGGGTTTGCACCCTCATCGAAGAGTCTGAAGAGCTGACCTGCCAAGCAGCCGAGAGCACCTATGAAGAACTTGGCAGCGCCTTGGGTGAACTGCGTGTGGGCCTGATCCACGGTCGCATGAAGCCTGCGGAGAAAGCCGAGATCATGGCGCAGTTCAAGGCCGGTGATTTGCAGCTGCTGGTTGCGACCACGGTCATCGAGGTAGGCGTGGACGTGCCCAACGCCAGCCTGATGATCATCGAGAACCCCGAGCGCCTTGGCTTGGCCCAGTTGCACCAGCTGCGCGGCCGGGTTGGCCGGGGCAGTGCCGTGAGCCATTGCGTGCTGCTGTACCACCCGCCACTGTCGCAGATCGGCCGCGAGCGCCTGGGGATCATGCGCGAGACCAACGACGGCTTCATCATCGCCGAAAAGGACCTAGAGCTGCGCGGCCCGGGCGAGATGCTGGGGACCCGCCAGACCGGCCTGCTACAGTTCAAGGTCGCCGACCTGATGCGTGACGCCGACCTGTTGCCAGCGGTGCGCGACGCCGCCCAGGCCCTGATCGCGCGCTGGCCGGAACACGTCAGCCCGCTGCTCGACCGTTGGCTGCGTCATGGCCAGCAATATGGCCAAGTGTGACGCCAGTACCAGAATGGATCCAGATTTGCTCGCAGGCTGGTTATACTTCGCGTTTAAAAGAAACAGTGGATACGGACCATGACTGAAGTTGCCCTGGACACCGCAACCCCACACGCACCCTCTGTCATCAGGCGGCTGCTCGACAAGCTCGGCGTCGCCTACCGCGAGGTGACCGAGCACCCGCACCTTCCTGCGGCTTCGCGGGTGCAGGCAGTGCTTCTCGACGACGAGGTCGGCGCCCTCATGGTGCTGTTCCCGCAGAGCCAACTGCTGGACCTCAACCGCCTGGCCGAACTGACCGGGCGCAAGCTCACCGCCGTGTCGGTGCCGCGCCTGAAGCAGATGCTCGACAAACACCAGCTCAAGGCCCTGCCAGGCATTCCGGCGCTGACCAGCTCACCGTGCCAGTACGAGAAGAGCCTGCTCGACGCCGAAACCGTCTATATCCAGTCGGGCGAAACCGGCCTGCTGCTGGAAATCGAACGCGCGCACTTCAAGCGCATGCTGGCCAAAGCCAGCGCCAGCAGCTTCGGCCAGGAAGTCGAGGCCATCAGCCCAAACCTCGACCGCCCCGATGACGACACCCGGGAAATCACCAATGCCGTGCAGGCCTTCACGGCCCGACGCATCCAGAAGCGCCTGGAAGAAACCATCGAGATCCCACCGCTGGCCGATACCGCGCAAAAGATCATCAAGCTGCGGGTAGACCCCAACGCCAGCATCGATGACATCACCGGCGTGGTCGAAACCGACCCGGCGCTGGCGGCCCAAGTGGTGAGCTGGGCGGCATCGCCGTACTACGCCTCACCCGGCAAGATCCGCTCGGTGGAAGATGCCATCGTGCGCGTGCTGGGCTTCGACCTGGTGATCAACCTGGCCCTGGGCCTGGCGCTGGGCAAGACCCTGAGCCTGCCTAAAGACCACCCGCAGCAGGCCACACCGTACTGGCAGCAGTCGATCTACACCGCTGCAATCATCGAAGGCCTGACCCGTGCCATGCCGAGGGCAGAACGCCCCGAGGCCGGGCTTACCTACCTGGCCGGGCTGCTGCACAACTTCGGCTACCTGCTGCTGGCACACGTGTTCCCACCGCACTTTTCGCTGATTTGCCGCCACCTGGAGGTAAACCCGCACCTGAGCCACACCTACGTGGAGCAGCACCTGCTGGGCATCAGCCGCGAACAAATCGGCGCCTGGCTGATGAAGCTGTGGGACATGCCGGAAGAGCTGTCGACCGCGCTGCGTTTCCAGCACGACCCGGCCTACGACGGCGAGTACTCGGCATTCCCCAACCTGGTGTGCCTGGCCACCCGTTTGCTGCGCTCGCGAGGCATTGGTTCGGGGCCGATGGAGGAGATCCCGGACGCGTTGCTGGAGCGCCTGGGGATTACCCGGGACAAGGCGGAGGATGTGGTGAACAAGGTACTCGAGGCCGAGAACATGTTGCGCGAACTGGCTTCGCAGTTTCACGCACCGCACTGAGGCTTGTCAGGAACCCTGTGGGAGCGGGCTTGCCCGCGAAACAAGCGCTGCGGTGCATGGCACCGGCTTCGCCGGTGTTCGCGGCGGTTCGACGCCTCGACAAGCCCGCTCCCACAGGTAAGTATTGGCAGCCCAGTTGAGGCTCAGCCTTTCTTCTTCGGCTTCAGGTACTTCATCAACCCCTGGAACCACATCACCAGCGCCGGATTGCCCTTGATCTGGATGTGCTTGTCCTGAATCCCCTGCATGAACGCCAATTGCTTGTTGCCCGCTTGCATCGTGGCGAAGCCAAAGGCTGCGTCCTTGAACGCAATGGCGAAAGATGGCTGTGCGTGCGCCCCGCCCTTACTGCTGATGCGCTCGTTATTGACGATGAAGTGGCGGGCGACCTTGCCGTCCAGGGTCTGCATCTGGAACACCAGGTCCTTGCCCTTGAGCTGCTGCTGGAACGCCGGGTTATTGCGGCTGGCCCTGGCCATCAACAGCCCCATGGCCCAGAGAAGAAAGCGAAACTTCATCAACGCGCCTCGAATGAAAAGTGACTAAGGCGCGCAGTTTATCCCTTTCCTGAACTAATTATGCAAGTTCGAAACATTTTGCCTGCAGAAAGCACAACGGGCGCCCTGAGGCGCCCGTTTGGCTGACACGGGGGTTGTCAGGGAGCGATCACTTGCCTTTCTTGGCTGGCTTGACGGGGGCGTTGACGCTGTCGCGCAGGTTCTTGCCTGGCTTGAAGGCCACGGTGTTGCTGGCTTTGATCTTGACCGGCTCGCCGGTTTGCGGGTTCTTGCCGGTACGCGCGCCGCGATGACGTTTTTCGAAGGTGCCGAAACCGACCAGGGTCACGGTGTCCTTGTCCAGGGCGCCGGTGATGCTGTCGAGAATCGCGTTCAAAACCTGATTGGCCTTTTCCTTGGTCAGATCGGCCTTATCGGCGATGACGGCGGCGAGTTCTGGTTTGCGCATAGTGAAGCCTCTTTGACGGAATTCTTGTTGTTATGCCGTGCTGCCTTTGGGAGCAGCGCTCAAGGCACCGCAGGCTCTAATCTGCGGCAGACGGAAGTGAGAATGGCACGAGCTCCGGGGCCGCGCCAGTATCTGGGCGGCCATTGTGCGGGCAACAACAGGATAAATCCGACAGAACAGCCTCTATTTACGCCATTATGGCTGGCAACTGACGATTCAGCGCCAGCTTCTCCATCACGGCTTTCCCGGTCAGGGCGTAGCCCAGCAAGTTGCCGTCTGCGCCGTGGCAGAGCACCTTGAGGTCACTGCCCTGACCGTCCACCTGCCAAGTACCTTCGTGGCCCATGGGCGGCGGCGAAACCACCAGCGGGCAGGCCGGGGTTTTTACCGTGATCGGCATCGGCCCATAGGCGACCGCCGTCGGCTTGCCGGCCAGGGTTTGCGCCAGCGCCCGGGCACAGCTCATCAGTGGCATCACGTAGAGCAGGTTGATGCCATCGACCTCGGCACAGTCGCCGAGGGCGAAGATGTTGGCGTGGGATGTACGTAATTCGCGGTCTACGCTGACGCCACGGTTGGTCTGCAAGCCGGCTGCGGCAGCCAGGTCGGTGCGCGGGCGAAGGCCGATGGCCGAAACCACCAGGTCGCAGGCGATCACGCTGCCATCCGACAGGTGCGCCTCCAGGCCTTGGGCCACCTGCTGCAAGCGGGTCAGCACCGGGCCCAGGTGGAAGCGCACGCCCAAGCCTTCCAGCCCGGTTTGCACGGCCGCCGCTGCGGCCGGGTGCAACAGGGTTGGCATCACTTGCTCACATGGCGCCACGACCTCCACCTGGAAGCCACCCAGGCTCATGTCGTTGGCAAACTCGCAGCCGATCAGGCCGGCACCGAGAATCAGCACGCGCTGCTTGCCGACAGCGGCAGCACGGAAGCGCGCGTAGTCTTCGAGGTCGTTGATCGGGAACACCAGATGGCTGCCGTCGCCTTCGATCGGCACCTGCACGGTCTGCGCGCCCCAGGCCAGCACCAGATCGCGGTACTCCACGGCCTCTTCGCCGATCCACAGGCGCTTGTGGCCTGGGTCGATGCCGCTGATACGGGTATGGGTGCGGATCTCGGCATTCAGCTGTTCGGCCATTGCGCCTGGCTCGGCCATGACCAGGCCGTCGGCCTCTTTCTGCTTGGCAAAGCCCATGGAGAGCATGGGCTTGGAGTAGGAACGACCATCGTCGGCGGTGATCAGCAGCAACGGCGTCTGCGTATCGAGCTTGCGAAATTCACGCGCCAGGTTGTAACCCGCAAGGCCGGTACCGATGATTACCACAGGGGACGTCATGTCGTGCTTTCCTCGATTAGCCGATGGAGATCATTTCAAAGTCGCTTTTACCAACCCCGCAGTCAGGGCACAGCCAGTCTTCAGGCACATCTTCCCAACGGGTGCCGGGGGCGATGCCGTCGTCGGGCCAGCCTTCGGCTTCGTCGTAGATCAGGCCACAGACAATACATTGCCACTTTTTCATCAGGTCTTTTCCTTGGTGGAACTCAGGCTTTATCGGGCCGGTCTTTGGCCCTGCTTCCATGCATTATGCAAGCAGTCAGGGCAATCATGCTAAGCTCGCCGCCTCTCTGGTTGTAACAAGCAGACCGACGTGTCGTACGAATCCCCGCAAGCAGCCGCTGTCGCGTGGCTGCCGTATTCACAGCTGGCGACCGGCATCGACCAGCTCACCCTTGACTGGCTGTTCGACGAGGGCTCACTGACTCGCCGCCTGACCCGCCTCTCCGACGATCACTTCTCCGTCACCCCGCTGTTCGAGGGCTGGCAGCCACTGCGCGATGACGAATGCCAGGCGCTGGGCATTGCCGCTGGTGCCGAAGGCTGGGTGCGCGAGGTGTACCTGCGTGGCCATGGCCAACCTTGGGTGTTCGCCCGCAGCGTCGCCAGCCGCAGCGCCCTGGAGCGCGGCGGGCTGGACCTGGAAACCCTGGGCAGCCGCTCGCTGGGCGAATTGCTGTTCTGCGACCAGGCGTTCATCCGCCACCCGATTGAAGTGTGCAGTTATCCACAGGCCTGGCTGCCGACCGAAGCCACCCGCGCAGCACTGTGGGGCCGCCGCTCGCGCTTCGAACGGGGCGGACTGGACCTGCTGGTGGCAGAAGTGTTCCTGCCAGCATTGTGGCAAGCGGCCAAGGAGGAAAACCGCTGATGTACCTGCAACTGCTCAAGTCGCTGAACCGCCTGCACCCGCGAGCCTGGGACTTCGTCCAGCTCAGCCGCATGGACCGGCCGATCGGTATCTACCTGCTGCTGTGGCCAACCCTGTCGGCGGTGTGGATTGCCGGCAACGGTTCACCTACCGTGGCCAATGTGCTGATCTTCGGCCTCGGCGTGGTGCTGATGCGCGCTGCGGGCTGCTGCATCAACGATTTCGCCGACCGTAAGGTGGATGGCCACGTCAAGCGCACTGCCGACCGGCCTCTGGCCAGTGGCCGAGTAAGGCCACGCGAAGCGCTGGCGCTGTTCGCCATCCTGGTCGGGGTCAGCTTCCTGCTGGTGCTGTGCACCAACAGCCGCACGGTATGGCTGTCGTTCGGCGCGGTGGCGCTGGCGTTCTGCTACCCGTTCATGAAGCGCTACACCTATTACCCGCAGGTGGTGCTGGGGGCGGCGTACTCCTGGGGCATCCCCATGGCGTTCACGGCAGCGGGGGGCGAACTGCCGGCCAGCGCGTGGCTGCTGTATATCGCCAACCTGCTGTGGACGGTGGGTTATGACACCTACTACGCCATGGTGGACCGCGATGACGACCTGAAAATTGGCGTGAAGTCGACTGCGATCCTGTTTGGCGACGCCGATCGCACCATCATCCTGACCTTGCAGCTGCTGTCGCTGGGCTGCCTGTTGCTGGCGGGTAGCCGCTTCGACCTGGGGGGCTGGTTCCACCTGGGGCTGCTGGGGGCTGCTGCGTGCTTTGCGTGGGAGTACTGGTCGACGCGCAAGCTGGACCGGGAGTCGTGCTTCAAGGCGTTTCTGCACAACCACTGGGCGGGGTTGCTGGTGTTCATTGGCGTAGTGCTGGATTACACGTTGCGTTAAAGCTGATGGCCCAATCGCAGGCAAGCCAGCTCCCACAGGTCATGTGCAAGCCTCAAGGGCAGCGCTGTACCTGTGGGAGCTGGCTTGCCTGCGATGGGCCGCGCAGCGGCCCCGGCAATCTCAAGGCTTGGCGACGTGCCAGACGTCCTTCACGCCATCACCGGTCATGTCACCAGCTTTCTTGTCCTTGATGAAGGTATACAGCGGCTTGCCGTCGTAGGCCCACTGCATCGAACCGTCGTCACGGGTTACATGGGTCCATTTGTCCTTGGGCGCTTCGTCTTCTTTCTTGACCATCAACGGCGGCCAGTTGGTGGCGCACTCACCATTGCACATCGACTTACCACCCGCATCCTTGTCAAAGGTGTACAGGGTCATGCCGGCATGATCGACCCACATGCCGTCCTTCTCCATGGCATGGTGGGCCGACGCCACCCCCGGGAGCGCCAGCGCAGCGAAAAGGGCCATCCAGCTCAGCGTTTGTCGTGTCATTGGATTCACCATTGTTTCGGGGGGAGGTAAGTTCGGGTAACCGCCACAGCGGCCCTTTGAAGCCTAGTCCAGTCACGGAATGTCGCCATAACGGCCAACACCCTGTCACACAGCTGCAATAATTCCGTTATCTAATGCGGGCCAAGACACCGAATCCAGGAGAGGTTTTGAGCATGGTTGGCAGGAACATTCTGATCGTCGACGACGAAGCGCCCATTCGCGAGATGATCGCCGTTGCCCTGGAAATGGCCGGCTATGACTGCCTGGAAGCGGAAAACTCCCAACAGGCCCACGCGATCATCGTCGACCGCAAACCGGACCTGATCCTGCTCGACTGGATGCTGCCGGGCACCTCCGGCATCGAGTTGGCCCGCCGCCTCAAGCGCGACGAGCTGACCGGCGACATCCCGATCATCATGCTTACCGCCAAGGGTGAAGAGGACAACAAGATCCAGGGCCTGGAAGTGGGTGCCGACGATTACATCACCAAGCCGTTCTCGCCGCGTGAGCTGGTGGCCCGCCTGAAAGCCGTGTTGCGCCGTACCGGCCCGAGCGACGGCGAGGCGCCGATCGAAGTTGGCGGCCTGCTGCTTGACCCGATCAGCCACCGCGTCACCATCGACGGCAAGCCGGCCGAGATGGGCCCGACCGAATACCGCCTGCTGCAGTTCTTCATGACCCACCAGGAGCGTGCCTACACCCGTGGCCAACTGCTGGACCAGGTATGGGGCGGCAACGTCTATGTCGAGGAACGCACGGTCGACGTGCACATCCGTCGCCTGCGCAAGGCGCTGGGTGAAGCCTATGAAAATCTGGTACAAACCGTCCGGGGCACTGGCTACCGCTTCTCGACCAAGAGCTGATCGGGTTCAAAAGCGCCACGCTGCACGTTGTTGTACAAGGACCGTCAATTGAACCAGAACTGGCACGCGACCCTGATTCGTCATCTGCTGTTGCTGATTACCGTCTGCCTGATCGGCGGGCTGGTCAGCGGCTACTATGGCTGGAGCCTGGCCATTGGCCTGGCACTCTACCTGGGCTGGACCCTCAAGCAACTGCTGCGCCTGCACGACTGGCTGCGCAACCACCAACCCGATGAGGCACCGCCCGATGGCTACGGCCTTTGGGGCGAGGTGTTCGACAGCATCTACCACCTGCAACGCCGCGACCAGCGTGTGCGTGGCCGCCTGCAGGCCGTGATCGACCGGGTGCAGGAGTCCACCGCCGCGCTACGTGACGCCGTGATCATGCTCGACAGCGACGGTAACCTGGAGTGGTGGAACCGCGCCGCCGAGACCCTGCTGGGCTTCAAAACCCCACAGGACGGCGGCCAGCAGGTCACCAACCTGGTGCGTCACCCGCGCTTCAAGGAATACTTCGAAGCGGAGAATTACCTCGAACCGCTGGAAATCCCCTCGCCCATCAACGACCGCATGCGCGTGCAACTGCACATCACCCGCTACGGCAACAACGAACACCTGATGCTGGTACGCGATGTCACCCGCATTCACCAGCTGGAACAGATGCGCAAGGACTTCGTCGCCAACGTGTCGCACGAGCTGCGCACGCCGCTGACGGTTATCACCGGCTACCTGGAAACCTTGCTGGACAACGTCGAGGACGTGAACCCGCGCTGGAGCCGCGCCCTGCAGCAGATGAGCCAGCAAGGCTCACGCATGCAATCGCTGCTCAACGACCTGCTGCTGCTGGCCAAGCTGGAAGCCACCGATTACCCGTCGGACAACCAGCCAGTGGCCGTCGATGCCCTGCTCGCCGCCATCAAGAATGATGCCCAGGCCCTGTCCGGGCCACGCAACCAGCGCATCAGCCTGGAAGCTGCGCCCGGCGTGAAGCTGAAGGGCAGCGAGTCGGAGCTGCGCAGCGCCTTTTCCAACCTGGTGTTCAACGCCGTCAAGTACACCCAGGACGAAGGCAACATCCGCATCCGCTGGTGGGTCGATGCCCAAGGTGCGCATTTGTCGGTGCAAGACTCGGGGGTGGGCATTGACGCGAAGCACTTGCCCCGCCTGACCGAACGCTTCTATCGGGTGGACTCCAGCCGCGCGTCGAATACCGGCGGCACCGGGCTGGGGCTGGCGATTGTGAAGCATGTGCTGATGCGCCATCGCGGCAAGCTGGAAATCAGCAGTTTGCCGGGGCATGGCAGCACCTTTACCTGTCACTTTGCACCGGCACAATTGGCCAACGGCAAGGTTTGAGATTGGGGCTGCGGTGCAGCCCTTCGCGGGCGCGCCCGCTCCTACAGCGACCGCAATACATCAGCCACCCTTTGCTTTTACGGCTCCAGCCGCTACATTGGATCCCCTGTGCCAGCAAAAGCTGGCACTTTTTTTCTCTCTATCTCTAAGACGGACCCCGTAAAAACTCCATCATGGACCCTTCCCCTGGTATCAGCCTCACCTCGTTATTCGCCGATTTCGGCATGATCATCTTTGCCTTCCTGCTGGTGCTGCTCAACGGCTTCTTCGTTGCCGCCGAGTTCGCCATGGTCAAGCTGCGCGCCACCCGCGTCGAGGCCATCGCCGAGCAGCATGGCTGGCGCGGCAGTATCCTGCGCAAGGTTCACAATCAGCTCGACGCCTACCTGTCGGCCTGCCAGTTAGGCATTACCCTCGCCTCGCTGGGCCTGGGCTGGGTCGGTGAACCGGCGTTTGCCCACCTGCTTGAGCCGCTGCTGGCGTACTTCGGGGTCGACTCGCCCGAGCTGATCAAAGGCGTCTCGTTCTTCGTCGCCTTCTTCGTCATCTCGTACCTGCACATCGTGGTCGGCGAGCTGGCGCCCAAGTCCTGGGCTATCCGCAAGCCGGAGCTGCTGTCGCTGTGGACCGCCGTGCCGCTGTACCTGTTCTACTGGGCGATGTACCCGGCCATCTACCTGCTCAATGCCAGCGCCAACACCATTTTGCGTATTGCCGGTCAAGGCGAGCCTGGCCCGCACCACGAGCACCACTACAGCCGTGAAGAGCTGAAGCTGATTTTGCACTCCAGCCGTGGTCAGGACCCAAGCGACCAGGGTATGCGCGTATTGGCGTCGGCCGTGGAAATGGGCGAACTGGAGGTGGTCGACTGGGCCAACTCGCGTGAGGACATGGTCAGCATCGACGCCCATGCGCCGTTGAAGCAGATCCTGGCCCTGGTACGCCGCCACAAGTTCAGCCGCTATCCGGTGTACGACGTCGAGCGCGAAGAGTTCACCGGCCTGCTGCACATCAAGGACCTGCTGCTGGAGCTGGCCGAGCTGGAGCACTTGCCCGAAACCATCGACCTGGAAGACCTTGCCCGCCCCCTGGAGCGCGTATCGCGGCACATGCCGCTGGCCCAGTTGCTGGAGCAGTTCCGCAAGGGCGGCGCGCACTTCGTGTTGGTGGAGGAAGCCGACGGCAAGGTTATCGGCTACCTGACCATGGAAGACGTGCTGGAAGTGCTGGTAGGCGATATCCAGGACGAGCACCGCAAGACCGAGCGCGGCATCCTCGCTTACCAGCCAGGCAAACTGCTGGTGCGCGGCGACACGCCGCTGTTCAAGGTCGAGCGCCTGCTGGGGGTCGACCTCGACCACATCGAGGCAGAGACCCTAGCCGGGCTGGTCTACGAAACGCTCAAGCGCGTGCCTGAAGAAGAGGAAGTGCTTGAGGTCGAGGGGCTGCGCATCATCATCAAGAAGATGAAAGGGCCCAAGATCGTGCTGGCCAAGGTGCTGAAGCTGGACTGATGGCTATATCGGTCAGGGGTTGCCGGCAGTGAAGTCCGGTAACCCGCTGATCGGCCTGTCGAACCGGTAAGGTATCGACTCCAGCGCCAGCCCCACATTGCGCTGCACCACGAAATGCAGGTGCGGCCCGGTGCTGTTGCCAGTATTCCCTGACTTGGCCAGCATCTGCCCCTGCCGTACCCGCTGCCCCTCCGCCACCACCACCGAACCGCGCATCAGGTGCAAGTACACGCCCATGGTGCCGTCCGGGTGCAGGATCCTGACGAAATTCCCTGAAGGGTTGGTCCCCCGCCCGCTCTGGGTGTTTTCCGTCTTCACCACCACGCCTTCGCGCGCCGCAATGATGGTGGTGCCTTCAGGCATGGCGATGTCCATGGCATAGCGCCCCTTTGGCCCAAAGTGGCTGACACGCCCGTTGGGCCCTTGAGTGACACGGAACGGCCCGCCAATCCAGGGGAATGCGTAACGGAAGCCCTGTGGCCGCATGCCCGGGTCACCCATGGCCTGCAGCAGGGTCGAGCGGTAGTTCAGCAGCAGCCCGGGACGCCCCCGGAGCACACTGAGCATTTGCGTGGTCTGCGGCGGCAGCAAGCGGCGCACGATGCGCGGAGCATCGCCACCTTGCGCGTTCACCAGATTGTCCAGTCGCAACTCGACCTCCACGGGTACATGCAGCTCGTTGCGCGCCGAAAAGCTCACGCCACCGTCGAAGGTCCTGGCGTTCAACAGCACCTGGCCCTCCAGCGTCTCGACCATGGGCTCGCGCAGCACCAAGGGCTTGGCGCCCGGGCCTGGCCGGTCGGAATAGGAGACCACACCGGAATCGTCAGTGATCTTGTAGAGGGTCACACCCAGGCTCGACGCCGAGACCATGAGCAATGCACAGAACAGCAGCAGGCGCGTGGGCATGATAGTGGCTTTTTGACAGTTTTGATGTCTCGAAGCCTAGCAGCGGGTTTTGCGGCAGGTATTGCAGTTGGTCGGATGGCGCAGGAGCAGCACTGTGCTGCCCCTGCTTAGGCGTCAAGCACCAGGGGTGAAATGCTTCTGCGCTGTGCCGCGGGCAATCAAGCGCGACAGGTAATCGAGCTTCTGGGCATCCTGATCGACGAACTTGAAGGTCAACTGCAGCCAGTCGCTGTCGGGCTTGGGCTCCAATGCCGCGACAGCATGCAGGTAGCCGTTCAAACGCGCGACTTCGGCGCTCTCACCCTGCTCCAGGTCCAGCACCGCACCTTCCAGCACCTGCGGCAGCGCTTCGCTGCGGCGTACCACCAGCAAGGCCTCCTTCAAGCTCAGTGCCTTGATCACACAGGGCTGCATGCCGCTGGCCAGTCGCAACTGGCCCTGGCCACGCCCGGTCGGTGCAGGGGCGGGTGGCGTGGGGGCTGCTGCCAATGGCTTGGTGGCCGCCGGGGCCGGTGCGGGGGCCGCCACCTTGGCGGCTTCTGGTTTGCCCCCTGTCAGGGCACTCAGCGAGTCATTGGCAAACGCCGAATTCACCCGCGCCGGGCCGCTGGCCATCAGGCTGTCGAGCTTGCCGATCTTGGTCAGAGCCTTTTTTACCTTGGTCAGCAGTTGCTCGTTGGTGAACGGCTTGCCGACAAAATCGGAAACACCCGCCTGGATCGCCTGAATGACGTTTTCCTTGTCGCCACGGCTGGTCACCATGATGAACTGCAGGTTTTTCAGCGCAGGCTGCTGGCGGCACCAGGTAAGCAGTTCCAGGCCAGACATTTCCGGCATTTCCCAGTCGCACAGGACCAGGTCGAACGCTTCCTTGTCCAGCATGGCCATGGCCTTGCGACCGTTTACCGCGTCGTCGATGGCCATGCCCGGGAAGGCACTGCGCAGGCATTTGCGGACCAGGTCACGGATAAACGGCGCGTCATCCACGACCAGCACATTCACTTTACTCATCGATACTCCTTCTGAACCCCGACTAGCCTACTGCCAAATAATGGCCATTTGCTACAACCTGGTCACGCCGGGACTTCTTCACATCGTTCGCGGGTGCCTGCAGGCGCTCGACCGCAAACGAAAACGCCCGGCCAAGGCCGGGCGTCGATGCTCGGGAGCAACCTTACTTATCGTCAGATTCGCCCGAAACATTAGCCTTTTCGCCATCAGCGACAGCGGTACCCTGCACTTCTGCTGTCATGCGCTTGAGGCCCATGTGACGTACGTCGGTGCCGCGCACCAGGTAGATCACCAGCTCGGAGATGTTGCGCGCATGGTCGCCAATACGCTCCAGCGAGCGCAGGACCCAGATCACGCTCAGCACCCGCGAAATAGAGCGCGGGTCTTCCATCATGTAGGTCACCAGCTCGCGCAGCGCAGTCTTGTATTCACGGTCGATGGTTTTGTCGTACTGGGCCACCGACAACGCCAGGTCGGCGTCGAAGCGGGCAAAGGCGTCCAGCGCATCACGGACCATGTTGCGCACCTGGTCACCGATGTGACGAACCTCAACGTAGCCACGCGGCGATTCACCTTCTTCGCACAGCTGGATGGCGCGACGGGCGATCTTGGTCGACTCGTCACCAATGCGCTCCAGGTCGATCACCGACTTGGAGATGCTGATGATCAGGCGCAGGTCGGAGGCGGCCGGCTGGCGGCGGGCGAGGATACGCAGGCACTCCTCGTCGATGTTGCGCTCCATCTGGTTGATCTGCTCGTCAACCTCGCGCACTTGCTGGGCCAGGCCCGAGTCGGCTTCGATCAGCGCGGTGACCGCGTCGTTGACCTGCTTTTCCACCAGCCCGCCCATGGCCAGCAGGTGGCTGCGCACCTCTTCGAGCTCGGCGTTGAACTGCTGGGAAATGTGATGGGTAAGGCTTTCTTTGTTGATCATCGTTCGCTCCGCGAAGAAGCTGCAAGCTTCAAGTAGTTCGTGTCATTCCCTGTGGGAGCGGGCGTGCCCGCGAACACCGGCGAAGCCGGTGCCACACACCGCGGCGCCTGCTTCGCGGGCACGCCCGCTCCCACAGGGGCCGCGTGGCTGCTAGCCGTAGCGACCGGTGATGTAGTCTTCGGTCTGCTTCTTCGCCGGGTTGGTGAACAGGGTGTCGGTATCCCCGAATTCAACCAGTTTGCCCATGTACATGAACGCGGTGTAGTCCGAAACACGGGCCGCCTGCTGCATGTTGTGGGTCACGATGACGATGGTGTACTTGGATTTCAATTCGTAGATCAGCTCTTCGACCTTCAGGGTCGAAATCGGGTCCAGCGCCGAGCACGGTTCGTCGAGCAGCAGCACTTCCGGCTCCACGGCGATGGTGCGGGCGATGACCAGACGCTGTTGCTGGCCACCGGACAGGCCCAGGGCCGACTCATGCAGGCGGTCCTTGACCTCGTCCCACAGGGCTGCGCCCTTCAGCGCCCACTCGACGGCTTCGTCGAGCACACGCTTCTTGTTGATGCCCTGGATACGCAGGCCGTAGACGACGTTCTCGTAGATGGTCTTGGGGAACGGGTTGGGCTTCTGGAACACCATGCCCACACGGCGGCGCAGCTCGGCCACGTCTTCGCCCTTGCGGTAGATGTTGTTGCCGTACAGGTTGATGGCGCCTTCCACGCGGCAGCCGTCTACCAAGTCGTTCATGCGGTTGAAGGTGCGCAGCAGGGTCGACTTGCCGCAGCCGGACGGGCCGATGAAGGCGGTCACGCGTTGCTTGGGGATGTTCATGCTGACGTCGAACAACGCCTGCTTGTCGCCGTAGAACAGGCTCAGGCCCGGCACTTCGATGGCCACGGTTTCTTCGGCCAGGCGCAGGCTCTGCTTGTTGCGGCCCAGGGCAGACATGTCGATGCCGTGGGTATGGGAATCTTGCTGCATGGTCTCACTCCGTTTGTAGCTGCGAGCTGCAAGCTGCAAGCTGCAAGTTAGGACAAAGCGGCAATCTGCTTGTAGCTTGCCGCTTGTGACTTAAAGCTTAATTAGCTGTCCAGCGCCTTGTACTTCTCGCGCAGGTGGTTACGGATCCACACGGCCGAGAGGTTGAGGGTCGCGATCACCAGCACCAGCAACAGCGCAGTGGCATACACCAACGGCCGGGCGGCCTCGACGTTCGGGCTCTGGAAGCCGACGTCATAGATGTGGAAGCCCAGGTGCATGATCTTCTGGTCCAGGTGCAGGTACGGGTAATTACCGTCCACCGGCAGCGACGGCGCCAGTTTCACCACACCCACCAGCATCAGCGGCGCGACTTCACCAGCGGCGCGGGCCACGGCAAGGATCATGCCGGTCATCATGGCCGGGCTGGCCATGGGCAGGACGATCTTCCACAGCGTTTCGGCCTTGGTCGCGCCCAGGGCCAGCGAGCCTTCGCGCACGGTACGCGGAATCCGCGCCAGGCCCTCTTCGGTGGCCACGATCACCACCGGCACGGCCAGCAGTGCCAGGGTCAGCGATGCCCACAGCAGGCCCGGGGTACCCAGGGTCGGTGCCGGCAGCGCTTCAGGGAAGAACAGGCGGTCGATCGAGCCACCCAGCACGTAGACGAAGAAGCCCAGGCCAAACACGCCGTAGACGATCGCCGGTACGCCGGCCAGGTTGTTCACGGCAATGCGGATCAGGCGCGTCACGGGGCCCTGCCTGGCGTACTCACGCAGGTAGACCGCCGCCAGCACGCCGAACGGGGTGACGATCACGGCCATGATCAGGGTCATCATCACGGTGCCGAAAATGGCCGGGAAGATACCGCCTTCGGTGTTGGCTTCACGCGGGTCGTCGCTGAGGAACTCCCAGACCTTGGCGAAGTAGGTACCCAGCTTGGTGAAGCCGGACATGCCGTTCGGCTGGATGGCATGCACCACCTTGCTCAGGTTGATTTCCACTTCACGGCCGTTGCCATCGCGGGCCACCAGGCTGTCGCGGGCGAAGGCCTGGTGCAGGCCGGTCAGGCGGTCTTCGATGGCCTTGTAGCGGCTGTTCAGCTCGGCGCGGTCGGCATCCATGTCGGCCTGGGCAGCGGCGTCCAGCTTGCCGTCCAGCTCCAGCTTGCGGGCCTGCAGGCGCAGGCGCTCGAGGCCATGGTTGATGGCGCCGATGTCCTTTTTCTCCAGCTGCTGCAACTCGCCGTTGAGCTGGTTGGCGCGCTTGAGGCGGGCCTGCAGTTCGTGCCAGGCGGCAGGGCCTTCGGCCACCACGCGGCCTTCTTCCTTGACGCTAACCAGGTAGCCGTAGAAGTTGCCCCACTCGCGGCGTTCCAGGGCGATCAGGTCGGCCGGGCGTTTTTCGTCAACCAGCCAGTCGCCGACCACCCAGGTAAAGTCGCTGCCGTTGAGGTCGCGGTTACCAATCTTGATCAGTTCACGGGTCATGAACTCCGGGCCCTGGTCCGGTACCGGCAGGCCGGCACCCTTCAGTCGGGCGCGTGGCACTTCTTCCTTTTGCACCACTTCGCCGATGACGACGTGGTCAGCCTGGCCCGGTACCTTGTAGGTGGCCTGGACAAGATCGGCCGGCCAGAAGTGGCCCAGGCCGCGCACGGCAATCACCGCCAGCAGGCCGACGGTCATGATCACCGCCATGGCCACCGCGCCGCCGCTCATCCAGACGCCGGGGGCGCCGCTCTTGAACCAGCCTTTGAGGGAATCCTTTTTCACGGATCGCTACCTTTCTATCAAAGCGACGAGTATTTCTTGCGCAGACGCTGGCGAATCAGCTCGGCCAAGGTGTTCATCACGAACGTGAACATCAGCAGCACCAGAGCGGCCAGGAACAGGACGCGATAGTGGCTGCCGCCGACTTCCGATTCCGGCATTTCCACGGCCACGTTGGCGGCCAGGGTGCGCATGCCCTCGAACAGGTTCATCTCCATCACCGGGGTGTTGCCGGTGGCCATCAGCACGATCATGGTCTCGCCCACCGCACGGCCCATGCCGATCATCAGCGCCGAGAAGATGCCCGGGCTGGCGGTGAGGATGACCACACGGATCAGGGTCTGCCAGGGCGTCGCGCCCAGGGCCAGCGAGCCCAGGGTCAGGCTGCGCGGCACGCTGAACACGGCGTCTTCGGCAATGGAGTAGATGTTCGGGATAACCGCGAAGCCCATGGCGATACCCACGACCAGGGCGTTGCGCTGGTCATAGGTGATGCCCAGATCGTTGGTGATCCACAGGCGCATGTCGCCGCCGAAGAACCAGCTTTCCAGATGCGGGCTCATGGTCAGCGCAAACCAGCCGGTGAACAGGATGACCGGGATCAGGATCGCCGCTTCCCAGCCATCCGGCACACGCAGGCGGATCGACTCTGGCAGGCGGGTCCAGGCAAAGCCGGCCAGCAGGATGCCAACCGGCATCAGCAGGAACAGGCTGAACACGCCCGGCAGGTGGCCTTCCAGGTAAGGGGCCAGGAACAGGCCGGCGAAGAAGCCGAGGATTACCGTGGGCATCGCTTCCATCAGTTCGATCACCGGCTTGACCTTGCGGCGCATGCCCGGGGCCATGAAGTAGGCGGTGTAGATGGCGGCGGCAATGGCCAGCGGGGCGGCCAGGATCATCGCGTAGAACGCGGCCTTCAAGGTGCCGAAGGTGAGCGGCGACAGGCTCAGCTTGGGCTCGAAGTCAGTGTTCGAGGCGGTCGACTGCCAGACGTATTTCGGCTCGTCGTAGTTCTCGTACCACACCTTGCCCCACAGCGCGCTGAAGGAAATTTCCGGGTGCGGGTTGCGCAGGCTCAAGGGCAGCAGTTTGCCGCCTTCTTCGATGATGATGCGGTTGGCGCGTGGCGACAGGGCCAGGATACCCGGGCCTTCGGCAGCCGGCTCTACCAGCAGGGTACGGTGCGCGGTGCTGTGGAACACACCCAGCTTGCCGTCTGCGTCCAGCGCGATGAAGCCTTTGCGGCGCTCTTCGGCGTCGATCTGCACGATAGGCGCTTTGCCCATCTGGAAGATACGAATCTGCTTGAAGCGTGACTCGCCGTCCGGGTCGCGTGCCATGAACCACTGGGCCAGGCCGCCTTTGGAGTCACCGATGATCAGCGAGATGCCGCCAACCAGCTGGGCCGTGGCGGTGATTTCGGTATCGCCGCTTTCAGACAGCTTGTAACGGCCGTTGAGGCTCTTGTCGCGCAGGCTGAACACGTCGGCAGTGGCGCGGCCGTTGATCACGTACAACCACTGCTGGCGCGGGTCGATGAAGATGTTCTTTACCGCTTCGGTCATTTGCGGCAGTTCGATGCGGTTCTGCTCGGTGGTGACCTCTTCGGTCATCATGTTTTCCGTGCGGGTCAGCTCCAGCACCTGCAGATGCGCGCCGGTGGAACCGGCCAGCAGCAAGGTATCGCCATTGACGTTGACGCTGACGTGCTCCAGCGCACGGCCCTGTTCGTCGAGCACGAACGGCTGCTCGCCGTACGGGTAGTCGATGCCTGGGGTGATGGATTTCTTGTTGTCCGGGTAGGTGATCTTGTAGGTGTGGTGGAACACCAGCGCCTGGCCATTGGACAAGCCCAGCACCACCAGCGGGCTACCCGGCTGGTCGGCACTGATCGACGTAACCTGGGTGCCTGCCGGCACGGGCAGGTCGGCACGCTTGAGTTCGTTACCGGTCTTGGTATCGAAGAACAATGCCTGGCCTTTGTCCGAAACACGCATCCCCACCAGGTTCTGCTCTTCTAGCGCGATCATCAGCGGCTTGCCGGCATCCTGCTGCAGCCAGGCCGGCGCGAGGGCTTGCTTGCTGCTCAGATGGGCGCCCTGGAACAGTGGCAGCACCACATAGGCCAGGTAGAAGAAGATGAGGGTGATGGCCGCCAGAACGGCAAGCCCGCCCACCAGCACATACCAGCGGGTCAGGCGGTCCTTGAGCGCACGCATGCGGCGCTTGCGTTGCAACTCGGGCGTATTGAAATCAATGCGCACGGGCTGGGAGTTTTGGGTCATGTTGGAATTGGCCAGATCATTCATGCGCACACCCTAGCGGTCCCGTGTGACAAAAACATTACAAAGTGGTGACGCGCGAAAGCCCGCCGCACAGGGAGCCTGGCTTCGGACTGGAATTTCGTGGAAGAGGCCGGATATCAGCACCGGCCTCTTCTTCAGTTAGTTACTTCTTTGCAACGTTACCCGCGTGCGACAGGCCCAGGTCAGCCAGGGTCTTGTCGACGACTTTGGCCGGCAGTGGGATGTAGCCATCCTTCACCACGACCTGCTGGCCAGCTTGCGACAGCACCAGCTTGACGAACTCGGCTTCCAGCGGGGCCAGAGGCTTGTTCGGGGCCTTGTTGACGTACACGTACAGGAAGCGCGACAGCGGGTAGGTGCCGTTCAGGGCGTTGGTTTCGTTGTCTTCAACGAACTCGCCGCCTTCTTTCTTGGCCAGGGCTACGGTCTTGACGCTGGCGGTCTTGTAACCGATACCCGAGTAGCCAATGCCGTTCAGCGAAGAGCTGATCGACTGCACCACCGAGGCCGAGCCAGGCTGTTCGTTGACGTTAGGCTTGAAGTCGCCTTTGCACAGGGCTTCTTCCTTGAAGTAGCCGTAGGTGCCCGATACCGAGTTGCGGCCGAACAGCTGGATTGGCTTGTTGGCCAGGTCGCCGGTCACACCCACGTCGCCCCAGGTCTTGATTTCGGCTTTGCCACCGCACAGGCGAGTGGAAGAGAAGATGGCGTCGACCTGAGCCATGGTCAGGCCTTTGATCGGGTTGTCCTTGTGCACGAACACAGCCAGGGCGTCGACGGCAACCGGGATGGCGGTCGGCTTGTAGCCGTACTTCTGCTCGAAGGCCTGCAGCTCGACGTCCTTCATCTTGCGGCTCATCGGGCCGAGGTTGGCGGTGCCTTCGGTCAGCGCGGGTGGCGCGGTGGAGGAGCCGGCCGCCTGGATCTGGATGTTTACGTTCGGATATTCCTTCTTGTAGGCCTCGGCCCACAGCGTCATCAGGTTCGCCAGGGTGTCGGAACCAACGCTGGAGAGGTTGCCCGAAACACCGGTGGTCTTGGTGTAGGTCGGGATCGCAGGATCGACAGCGGCTACCGCGTTGGCGGTTGCAACGCCAGCGGCGGCAAAGGTGAGGGCCGCCATCAAACGCTTCAGTTTCATGCCTTGCTCCTAGCAGGAATATTGGGGTGTTGGATGGAACGGGCCCAAGTATCGGCAGGCCGCATGAACACGATATGACTTCATTGTGACAATTGGATGAAAGGCCATCACTGAAAGCAGGTATGGCCTCGAAGCAGATCAGCGCTTGTTGGCGAGCAGGTACAGGCCCACGGCCAGGCCCACGGCGCACAGCCCTGCCACATAATAAGCAGGCGCCATCGGGCTGACCTTGAGCAGCGCAGTCACCACCATCGGCGTCAACCCGCCAAAGATCGCGTAGGCCACGTTGTACGAGAACGACAGCCCACTGAAACGCACCGCCGCCGGGAACGCCTTGACCATCACATAGGGCACCGCGCCAATCACGCCCACGCACAGACCAGTCACCGCATACAGCGGGAACAACAGCTCAGGCCGGGTCGGCAGGCTGTGGTAGAAAGCCCAGGAACTGGCCAGCAGCAACAGGCTGCCAATCACGAACACGCGGCCCGCACCAAAGCGGTCGGCCAGGCTGCCGGCGCCGATGCAGCCAAGGCTGAGCAGCACGATCGCCAGGCTGTTGGCCTTGAGCGAGTCGGTCGGGCTGATGTGGTAGAAGCTCTGCAGCAGTGCCGGGGTCATCAGGATGACCACCACGATGCCGGCCGACAGCATCCAGGTCAGCAGCATCGACAGGATGATCGGGCCACGGTGGTCACGCAGCACGGCGCGCAACGGCAGCTCTTCGGCCAGCGCTTTGCGCTGCTGCATCTCGGCGAACACCGGGGTTTCGTGCAGCCAGCGGCGCAGGTACACCGAGAACAGGCCGAACACACCACCGAGCAGGAACGGAATCCGCCAGGCGTAATCGGCCACTTCTTCAGGGCTGTACACGCTGTTGATCAGGGTCGCCACCAGCGACCCCAGCAGAATGCCCGCCGTCAAGCCCGCAGTCAGGGTGCCGCAGGCGTAGCCGGTGTTGCGCGCCGGCACGTGCTCGGACACGAACACCCAGGCACCCGGCACCTCACCGCCGATCGCCGCGCCCTGGATCACGCGCATCAGCAGCAGCAGGATCGGCGCCCACATGCCTATTTGTGCATAGGTGGGCAGCAGGCCCATGATCAGGGTCGGCAGGGCCATCATGAAGATGCTCAGGGTGAACATCTTTTTGCGCCCGAGCAGGTCGCCAAAGTGCGCCATGATGATGCCGCCCAGCGGCCGCGCCAGGTAGCCGGCGGCGAAAATGCCGAAGGTTTGCATCAGGCGCAGCCACTCGGGCATGTCGGCCGGGAAGAACAGCTTGCCGACCACTGTGGCGAAGAACACGAAGATGATGAAGTCGTAGAACTCCAGCGCACCGCCCAGGGCAGACAGTGAAAGGGTCTTGTAGTCACTGCGGGTCAGCGGCCGCGAGGGCTGCTCGATACTGCTGGGCACGGAAGTCATCGCTCGTTGTTCTCTTTGTAGGGCATGCAGGCCGCTTGGTACGCGGCTTCTGGATTAGGTGACACGCGAAGATAGCAAATAGCCGAGCTGCGCTGAAAGCGATACAAAATCCCTACACATATTCATGAATGCGCGGTCGTCGCTGGCCGTTATGCTCTATATACTGGCAGTTCGTAGGAAAAGGTTGCCCCTAACGTGGGATGTTGTGCGAAAACGCCGGTCAGTATTGTCAGACGGTTTCGCAGAGTTTCCCTACGGCCGCCCAGTGAAACGAAATCGGCGTAGTATGTTTCAAGCTGAATCGTTTACCCGGCCTTTGCGCCACACCAACGAAAAGCGTCACGGGTCAGAGGCCCCATCGCATGATTGAGCTCGAACAAGAAGATCCAATCCCACAAGGCGACCTGGCCTTGCAGATCACCGCATTGCCGCGCGAGACCAACGGCTTCGGCGACATCTTCGGCGGCTGGCTGGTTGCCCAGATGGACCTGGCCGGCACCGCCATGGCCAGCCGCGTCGCCGGTGGCCGCGTGGCCACCGTGGCCATCGACCGCATGGCCTTCCTGGTACCGGTCGCGGTAGGCGCGCAGCTGTCGTTCTATACCCAGACCCTGGAGATCGGCCGCAGCTCGATCCGGATGATGGTCGAAGTGTGGAGCGACGACCCGCTGTCCAGCGAATGGCGCAAGGTTACTGAAGCGGTATTCGTCTTCGTCGCCATCGACGGCAGTGGCCGTACCCGGTCTGTGCCTCGTCGCTAAGCCTCGCCGGCGGTAAACTCATTGCATGTGCCCGGGTCCAAGGCCCACTGGCAACCAATGAGATGAATGCAATGGCTACCTACCAGGTCGTAACCGAGCAACATGGCGAACTGAACTGCTGGCGTATCAGCAGCGACCGCGCCGAACTCCTGATCGCCCAGCAAGGCGCACAGATCCTCAGCTACCAGCGGGTCGGCGAGCCGCCGCTGCTGTGGCTGAGCGACCAGGCCATCTTCCGCCAGGGCAAGTCGGTTCGCGCCGGGGTGCCGGTGTGCTGGCCGTGGTTTGGCAACTTGCAGCGCAACCCCCAGGCCGTGCAGGCCATGTACCACGGCGAGCAGGCACCTGCTCACGGGCTGGCGCGCTCACGTGACTGGCAGTTGCTGGGCATCGAGGAAACAGGCGACGGCCTGCGTATCGAGTTCGAGCTGCCTGAGGCGCAGGGCGACCTGCCCGGTTGGCCCCATGACGTCGAGCTGAAGCTGGTGGTGGAGCTGGGTGACGAGCTGAAGCTGAGCCTGACCAGCCGCAACATGGGCAACACCCCGGTTACCATCAGCCAGGCGTTGCACAGTTACTTTGCAGTTAGCGATGTGCGTCAGGCGCGGGTCGAGGGCGTCGAGGGGCTGGGCTATATCGAGACCCTGGCTGGCTGGGAACAGCGCCAGCAGCAAGGGGCGCTGGCGTTTGCCGGGGAGACGGACCGGATCTACCTCGATACCCCGCAGGCGCTGAGCATTGTCGACCCGCATTGGAGCCGGCGGATTACCCTGACCAGCAGTGGGTCGCGGTCGGCGGTGATCTGGAACCCGTGGACCGAGCGGGCTCGGGAGTTACCGGATATGGCGGATGATGGCTGGCAGCGGATGCTGTGCATCGAGACGGCGAATGTTTGGGATGACGTGGTGCAGCTGAGGCCTGGCGCGAGTCATTCGCTGGGCGTGCAGATCGGTTGTGAAATGATCTGAGTTTTGCAGTGGTTTTACGGGCCTCTTCGCGGGCAAGCCCGCACAGGGTCTCCATGAGCCTTGAATACTGTGGAGGACCTGTGGGAGCGGGCTTGCCCGCGAAGAGGCCGGTGCAGACAGTTAGAGGTCAGAGTCCTCCACCACCCTCACCTTCCCGGCATCCAGCGCATAGGCCGCATCGGCCAGGTCATTGCTGACCTTTTCCACCTTTAACGTGCCGCTGACCCACAGCGGTGTGTAGATGTCATCGATCTTCAGTCCTTTCGGGTAGCGCACCAGCACCAGCTGGTTCGGCGGCGGCGGCGGCACGTGGATGCACGCACCCGGGTACGGCACCAGGAAGAACAGTGTGCTGTTGCCCTTGGCATCGCTTTCCAGCGGCACGGGGTAGCCGCCCAGGCGGATGTCCTTGCCGTTCATGGCTGCAACGGTCTTGGTCGAGTACATCACCGCCGGCAGGCCTTTGCTCTGTTTCAGGCCGCCCTTGTCGGTAAAGGTGCCCATGGCTTCCGGTGAATTGTGGTCGATTTCGGGCATTTGCTCGAGCGCCTTCTGGTCCGACTTGGGCATCAGCTCCAGCCAGTCGGTTTCAGGCAGTTCGGCATGGGCCAGGGCGCTGGCCAACAGCAAGGGGACAAGGAAAAAGGCACGCATGGAAATGCTCGGCAACTCGGATGAATTGCCGGGCATTCTAACCAGTATTCAGCGTTTCTTGATGAATCCGTAGATCACCAGAAGGACCACGGCACCGACCAGCGCGCCAAAGAAGCCCGCTGCCTGCCCGGCCTGGTAGATGCCCAGCGCCTGGCCGCCATAGGTGGCCAGCAGGGAGCCGGCAATACCCAGCAGGATGGTCATGATCCAGCCCATGCTGTCGTCGCCCGGTTTGATGAAGCGGGCCAGCAGGCCGACGATGAGGCCGATGAAGATGGTTCCAATGATGCCCATGGCAATCCCTCTGCAGTTCGAAGATGGAACAAGCCAAAGCCTAGACAGCGCTTTGGCTTGTTGCCATTTTCAGAGGGCAAGCCGGTGGTAGAAGTTCGATCAGTTGCTGATCAGGGCTTCTACTTCGGCAATCTTGCGCTCGAGGGTAGCCATGTCGTGGCAGCGCAGGGTGGCGTGGCCAACCTTGCGGCCGACCTTGAAGGCCTTGCCGTAGTGGTGCAGGTGGCAGTCACCGATGGCGACCACTTTATCTACAGCCGGCACTTCGCCAATGAAGTTGAGCATCGCACTCTCACCCACCTTGGCAGTCGAGCCCAGCGGCAGGCCGGCAACGGCGCGCAGGTGGTTCTCGAACTGGCTGCATTCGGCGCCTTCGATGGTCCAATGCCCGGAGTTGTGCACGCGCGGGGCGATTTCGTTGGCCTTGAGGCCACCGTCGACTTCGAAGAACTCGAAGGCCATCACACCTACATAGTCCAGTTTTTGCAGCACGCGGCCCACATAGTCTTCGGCAAGAGCCTGCAGCGGGTGCGCCTGGCTGGCCACCGAAAGGCGCAGGATGCCGCTTTCGTGGGTGTTGTGCACCAGCGGGTAGAAGCGGGTTTCGCCATCGCGGGCACGCACGGCCACCAGCGACACTTCGCCGGTGAACGGCACGAAGCCTTCCAGCAGGCACGGCACGCTGCCCAGCTCGGCGAAGGTGCCTACCACGTCTTTAGGCGTGCGCAGTACCTTCTGGCCCTTGCCGTCGTAACCTAGGGTGCGGGTTTTCAGCACGGCCGGCAGGCCGATGCTGGCCACTGCGGCGTCCAGGTCTGCCTGCGAGAGGATGTCGGCGAAGGCCGGGGTCGGGATACCCAGGTCGCGGAACATGCTTTTTTCGAACAGGCGGTCGCGGGCGATGCGCAGCGCTTCGGCGCTGGGGTAAACCGGCACGAACTGCGAGAGGAAGGCCACGGTCTCGGCCGGGACGCTTTCGAACTCGAAGGTGACCAGGTCGACCTCATCGGCCAGCTTGCGCAGGTGATCCTGGTCGCCATAGTCGGCACGCAGGTGCTCGCCCAGGGGCGCGGCGCAAGCGTCCGGCGCCGGGTCGAGGAAGGCGAAGTTCATGCCCAGCGGGGTGCCCGCCAGGGCCAGCATGCGGCCCAGCTGGCCGCCACCGATTACACCGATCTTCATGGGTTGAGCCTCAAGCCTGGCGCGGGTCTGGGTTGTCCAGCACGGTGTCGGTCTGTTCCGTGCGGAACTGCTTCAACGCCGCGTGGAACTGCGGGTACTTGGCGCCCAGGATGCTGGCCGACAGCAGTGCAGCGTTGACGGCACCGGCACGGCCGATGGCCAGGGTGGCAACCGGTACGCCGGCTGGCATCTGCACGATCGACAGCAGCGAATCGACGCCCGACAGCATCGACGACTGGACGGGTACGCCCAGCACTGGCAGGTGGGTCTTGGCGGCGCACATGCCTGGCAGGTGGGCTGCGCCACCGGCACCGGCGATGATCACCTCGATGCCACGGCCTTCGGCCTCCTCGGCATACTGGAACAGCAGATCCGGGGTGCGGTGGGCGGAAACCACCTTCACTTCGTAGGGAATGCCGAGTTTTTCCAGCATATCGGCGGTGTGGCTAAGGGTGGACCAATCGGACTTGGAGCCCATGATCACGCCAACCAGTGCACTCATCGTCGAGCCTCTTCGCTTGTGCGCCCTTGGGCGCGTCAAAAAACAACAAGCCACGCGGGACGACCGGCGTGGCTTGTTTGCTGATCAGGACCGGACGCATCCGGTCGAAAGGCCGCGCAGTATACCGTAAGGTGGTGCGTTTAAGGCACCCCGGCGACCAACTGTCGCCCCTTATTTTTCGGGGCTTTGGCTGACTTTTGGGTCAACCGCCGCCGCGCCTTCCAGCTTGCGCCACAACAGCCGTACATTGGCCTTGCGTACCAGGGCGCAGCGGTACAGGCGGATCTCCAGCGGCACATGCCACTGGCTGCCGCCACAGATCGCCAGCTCGCCCCGTTCCAGCTCGCCGCGCATCGACAGGCGCGGCACCCAGGCGATGCCCATGCCTTCCAGCGCCATGCTCTTGAGACTATCGGCCATAGCGGTTTCATAGACGGTGGTATAGCGCAGGTTACGCTGGCGCAGCAGCAAATTGACCGAACGCCCCAGGAACGCGCCTGCGGTATAGGCCAGCAGCGGCACGCTGCCCTCGCCCTCCAGGTCGAACAACGGCTTGCCTTCGGCGTCCACGGCGCACACCGGCAACATTTCGGTGGTGCCCATGTGCAGCGACGGGAAAATCTCGGCATCCATCTGCAAGGCCGCGTCCGGGTCATAGAACGCCAGCATCAGGTCGCAGCCACCTTCGCGTAATGCATGCACGGCATCCCCGACGTTAGTCGCAACCAGGCGGGTGGCGATGTTCAAACCGTCGTTGCGCAACTGGGCTACCCAGCGGGGGAAAAAGCCCGATGCAAGGGAGTGCGCCGCCGCCACCTGGACGACCTCGCCCTGCCCACCTTCAAGGTGATGCAAATGGCGGAGAATTTCGCTCAACTGGTCGACAACCGTACGCGCCGTGACAAGAAAAAGCTGCCCTGCCTCAGTCAGTTCGATCGGTGTGCGGGAACGATTCACCAACTGCAGGCCCAATGCTGCCTCCAGGCTGCGAATGCGCCGGCTGAAGGCCGGTTGGGTCACAAAACGCCGCTCTGCAGCTTGGGAAAAACTGCGGGTGGCAGCCAGCGCGCTGAAATCTTCCAGCCATTTGCTTTCAAGGTTCACGAAGCACATCTCCCGGCATGCACCAAAATGGAACACGCTCGAATGTCAATTGGCGTCACATGAAACACTATGCCGTTTGTGCATAGGTTAGCGTGCAACAGCATTGGCCGCAAAATCACCTTCAGGCCTAGGATTGGCGCCATTCCGGCATGTGCCGGGTCAAAATCGAGATGATATACATCATGTCCTCTGCTGCATCGTTCCGCGTCGAAAAAGATCTGTTGGGTACCCTTGAAGTTCCTGCTGATGCCTACTACGGCATCCAGACCCTGCGCGCTGCCAACAACTTCCACCTCTCCGGCGTTCCGCTGTCGCACTACCCGAAACTGGTAGTCGGCCTGGCGATGGTCAAGCAGGCAGCTGCTGACGCCAACCGTGAGTTGGGGCACCTGAGCGATGCCAAGCACGCCGCGATCAGCGCAGCCTGCGCACGACTGATCAAGGGCGACTACCACGAGCAGTTCGTGGTGGACATGATTCAAGGCGGTGCTGGTACTTCCACCAACATGAACGCCAACGAAGTCATCGCCAACATCGCGCTGGAGGCCATGGGCCACCAAAAGGGTGAGTACCAGTACCTGCACCCGAACAACGATGTGAACATGGCGCAGTCGACCAACGACGCCTACCCGACCGCTATCCGTCTGGGCCTGCTGCTGGGTCACGACGCGCTGCTGGCCAGCCTCGACAGCCTGATCCAGGCCTTCGCTGCCAAGGGTAAAGAATTCGACCACGTACTGAAGATGGGCCGTACCCAGCTGCAGGACGCCGTGCCGATGACCCTGGGCCAGGAATTCCGCGCCTTCGCCACCACCATGACCGAAGACCTGCAGCGCCTGCGCTCGCTGGCTCCGGAACTGCTGACCGAAATCAACCTGGGTGGTACTGCCATCGGTACCGGCATCAACGCCGACCCTGGCTACCAGGCCCTGGCCGTGCAGCGCCTGGCAATCATCAGCGGCCAGCCGCTGGTGCCGGCTGCCGACCTGATCGAAGCCACTTCCGACATGGGCGCCTTCGTGCTGTTCTCCGGCATGCTCAAGCGTACCGCCGTCAAGCTGTCGAAGATCTGCAACGACCTGCGCCTGCTGTCCAGCGGCCCGCGCACCGGCATCAACGAGATCAACCTGCCAGCGCGTCAGCCAGGCAGCTCGATCATGCCAGGCAAGGTCAACCCGGTTATCCCGGAAGCCGTCAACCAGGTGGCCTTCGCCATCATGGGCAACGACCTGGCCCTGACCGTCGCCGCCGAAGGTGGCCAGCTGCAGCTGAACGTGATGGAACCGCTGATCGCCTACAAGATCTTCGACTCGATCCGCCTGCTGCAACGCGCCATGGACATGCTGCGCGAACACTGCATCGTCGGCATCACCGCCAACGAACAACGCTGCCGTGAGCTGGTCGAGCACTCGATCGGCCTGGTCACCGCCCTGAACCCATACATCGGCTACGAAAACGCCACCCGTATCGCCCGCGTTGCCCTGGAAACAGGCCGTGGCGTACTGGAACTGGTGCGCGAAGAGAAGCTGCTGGACGAAGCGATGCTCAACGACATCCTGCGTCCGGAAAACATGATCGCTCCCCGTCTGGTTCCGCTGAAGGCGTAACCCGGCTGCTGCAAACAGTCTCACCAGGTTAAGGGACTAGACACCTCTCAACCTTTCAAGGCCCGAGCCTATGCTTCGGGCCTTTTTTTTGCCCGCAAAACAGGCGGCGCGCAGACCGCTTGCCGATATCGGCACACTACTTGCTCGATAATGCGTCCCAGCCCAACGGGATTACCCAGCATGCTGCACAGCCACCTCACCACCCTCAACGCGGTTTCGCTGATCCTCAACGTCTTCCAGGCAGACGGTTGCGAGGCATCAGCGCTGCTGGCCGGCAGCGGCATTGGCCCGTCAGACCTGGGGCATGCCGATGCGCGCATCACCACCCAGCAGGAACTGCAGGTGTGCGCCAACGCGGTGGCCCGGCGCGAGGACATCGGCCTTGAACTGGGCCGGCGCATGCATGTGTCGTGCTACGGCATGCTCGGTTACGCCTTGCTCTCCAGTGCCACTTTGGGTGACGCCTTGCGCCTGGCGCTGGCATATCCGGCACTGCTGGGAACAGTGTTCAAGCTACGTTTGATCGAGGACGGCCAGCGGGTCTGGCTAAGTGCCAGCGACTACCACGACAGCCCGGCGTTGAGCGCATTCAACGCGGAGTTCTGCCTGGTGTCGCTGAAAGTCATCTGCGACGATTTGCTTGGGCGCCCACTGCCTCTGCTAGGCGCCCGTTTCGAACACTCACGGCCCGGTTACCACGCGCTCTATGCCGGTGCATTCCAATCCCCGGTGGGTTTCGACGCTCAGGACAATGCCTTGGCTTTTGAACGGCGCTGGCTGGACATGCCGCTGCCGCTGGCCGACTCGATTACCCACAAGGCCATGAGCGAACGCTGCCGGCGCCTGAACCTGGAGTTCACGGGGCGGCAGGCCTGGCTGGGGCGGATTCGTCAGCTGCTGGCACAGCAGCTGGACGCCGCGCCTGGGCTGGAAGGGTTGGCGCGGCAAATGAATTGTTCGTCGCGCACCCTGCGCCGGCATTTACAGGCGTTGGGCAGCAGCTATCAACAGTTGCTGGATGAACTGAGGTTCGAGCGGGCCAAGCAGTTGCTGGCTGATGAACAGATGCCGATCTATCGCATTGCGGAAACCTTGGGGTTCAGCGAGACCGCCAGTTTTCGGCATGCGTTCCAGCGTTGGAGTGGTGTAGCGCCCAGCCTCTTCCGCGGTTGACCAGCGCCGGCCAAAGAGCTTGGCCACATCGATCCCCTTTTGGCCGTTTGCGTCGTTCTCCGCCACTGACCTGCCCATGACAATGGACCCACGCCAGTATCCAACGGAGAACAACAATGCTGACGATCTATTCCGATGATCACCGCCTGCACCACGGCCGCTGCGAGCTGATCGACGGCAAGCTGATGCCCTGCTTCGAAATGCCTTCGCGCGCTGACCATGTGCTCGACCAGGTAAAAAAACGCAACCTGGGCGACATTCAGGGCCCTACCGACTTCGGCCGCGCGCCGTTGCTGCGCATCCACAGCGCCGACTATCTCGACTTCTTCGAAGGCGCCTGGGCGCGCTGGGCCGCACTGGGCCGCACTGGGCCAGGAGGGCGACCTGCTGCCGTTCACCTGGCCTGCTCGCACCTTGCGCCAGGTAAAACCCACCGGCCTGCATGGCGAGTTGGGCTACTACAGCTTCGATGCCGGCGCACCGATCACCGCCGGTACCTGGCAGGCCGCCTACAGCGCCGCCCAGGTCGCCCTCACGGCCCAGGCGGCAATCCAGCAAGGCGCCCATTCGGCCTTTGCCCTGTGCCGCCCACCGGGGCACCACGCCGCCGGCGAAGTCATGGGTGGCTATTGCTACCTGAACAACGCCGCCATCGCCGCCCAGGCCTTCCTTGACCAAGGCAAACGCAAGGTCGCCATCCTCGACGTCGACTACCACCACGGCAACGGCACCCAGGACATCTTCTACAGCCGCGACGACGTGTACTTCGCTTCGATCCATGGCGACCCGCAGGACGAATTCCCGTTCTTCCTGGGCTATGCCGACGAAACCGGCGAAGGTGCCGGTGAGGGCTGCAACATCAACTACCCGCTTCCGGCCGGCAGCGACTGGGCGGCCTGGAGCGCAGCCCTGGAGGATGCCTGCCAGCGCATTGCCCGCTATGACGCCGACGTACTGGTGATCTCGCTGGGTGTGGACACCTTCAAGGACGACCCGATCTCGCAGTTCAAGCTGGACAGCCCGGACTACCTGGAAATGGGAAAACGTATCGGCCAGCTCGGCAAGCCGACCCTGTTCGTGATGGAGGGCGGCTACGCTGTGGAAGAAATCGGTATCAACGCGGTCAATGTGCTGGAAGGCTTCCAGCGCGCCCAGCCAGGAGCCCGGTAATGGTCCGACTCAAGCATCTGCTCGCCCCGTTCATCGCTGCCACCTTGTTCACCGGTGCCCTGCACGCTCAAGCCGAGCAGCGCACACTGCGTGTGTATAACTGGTTCGACTACATCACCCCGCAGACCTTGACCGATTTCAAGCAGGACAGCGGGGTCAAGCTGATCTACGACATCTTCGACACCAACGAGGCGCTGGAGGCCAAGCTGCTCACCGGCAACTCCGGCTATGACGTGGTGGTGCCGTCCAACGTGTTCCTCGCCAAGCAGATCGAAGCCGGGGTGTTTCAGCCGCTGGACCGCAGCAAACTGCCGAACTGGCAGCACCTGGACCCGGCGCTGATGAAGCTGATCGAGGCCAACGACCCGGGTAACAAGTACGCGGTGCCCTACATGTACGGCACCGTGCTGATCGGCTTCAACCCGGCCAAGGTCAAGGCAGCGCTCGGCGATGACGCCCCGGTGGACAGCTGGGACCTGATCTTCAAGGAAGAGAACATCGCCAAGCTCAAGCAGTGCGGCGTGGCGCTGCTCGATTCGCCTTCGGAGATTCTGCCGCTGGCCCTGCAGTACCTGGGCTTGCCGCCGAACAGCGACAAACCGGCCGACTACAAGAAGGCCGAAGCGTTGATGCTGAAGATCCGCCCGCACATCACCTACTTCCACTCTTCGAAGTACATGGCAGACATCGCCAATGGCGATATTTGCGTGGCGGTGGGTTACAGCGGCAGTTTCTCGCAGGCCGCGAACCGGGCGCGCGATGCCAAGAACGGCGTGGTGGTGGACATGCGCCTGCCCAAGGAAGGTGCGCCGATCTGGTTCGATATGCTGGCGATTCCAAAGAATGCGGCCAACCCGGAAGATGCCCACACGTTCATCAATTACTTGCTCCGGCCTGAGGTGATTGCGCCGATCAGCGACTTTGTCGGTTACCCAAACCCGAACAAGGATGCGACTGAAAAGGTGAGTCCGGCGATTCGCAACAACCCTAACCTGTATCCGACAGCGGAGGCGATGGCCAAGCTTTATACCCTCAAGCCCTTGGCGCGGGACGCAGAGCGGGCCAGAACCCGGGCCTGGACGCGGATCAAATCCGGAACCTGAGTCGCCTGCTTCGCGGGCATGCCCGCTCCCACATTGATCGCATTACAAGCGGACTCTGTGGGAGCGGGCGTGCCCGCGAAGGGCCGCACAGCGGGCCCAATTCACTTTCTCCAGGCCTTGCGCAGTTTCATCAAGGCTTCGGCAATCGCCCCCTCCGGCACCGCCGCAAACCCCAACACCAGCCCTGCCCGCTTATCCACAGGCACGTCGCTGTCCGACAGCCAGAAATTGCTCAGCGGCGTCACCTCTACCCCCACTGCTTCTGCCTTTGCCACCAGTTCCTGCTCCCGCGCAAAGTTATCCACATCCACCTTCACATGCAGCCCGGCCGCCACTTCCGGCATCTCGCCCAACCCGGGAATATCCACAGGCCAGCCAGCCGTGAGTACGTTACGTCGACTCAAAGCGGCCTTGCGCATACGGCGGATATGCCGCTGGAAATGCCCGCGTGCCATGAATTCGGCCATCACGCACTGGCTGCTGACTTCCGAATGCCGCACGGCCAACGCCTTGCCCTGACTGAATCCCTGCACCAATTGCGGCGGCAGCACCAGGTAACCCAGGCGCAACGCGGGGAACGCAATCTTGCCGAAGGTGCCGACGTACAGCACCCGACCGTGCCGGTCGAGCGCCGCCAATGGGGCCAAGGGCGCACCGCTGTAGCGGTACTCGCCGTCATAGTCGTCCTCGATGATCCAGCCATCGTTGCGTTCGGCCCACGCCAGCAACGCCAGGCGCCGTGCCAGGCTCATGGTGACCCCGGTCGGGTATTGGTGGGCCGGCGTGACATATGCCAGCCGGCAGTTCGCCTGCTGACCCAGCAGGCGGCAGTCCATGCCCTCTTCGTCCACAGGCACGCCATACAATGAGGCGCCAGCCAGCGCAAAGGCATGCCCGGCCGCGCGGTAGCCGGGGTTTTCCACAGCCACACCATCACCCGGCTGCAACAACAGCTGTGCACAAAGGCTGATGGCTTGTTGTGCACCACTGGTGATCACAATTTGTTCAGCCATACAACTTAGCCCACGCGAACGGCGAAGGTAGGCCGCGATCAACTCGCGCAAAGCCGGCTCGCCTGCCGGGTCACCGTAACCCAGCTGCGCAGGGGATGGTTTACGCCAGAAACCGGCCTGCAGCTTGGCCCAGACGTCAAAAGGGAACAAGTCGAATGCCGGAATGCCGACCCGAAAAGCACGGGGCGCACCACTTCTTGGGGAAGGTAAGTGGTTACTTTTCAGGCGCTGTAAAGGTGCTGATAAATGCCGTTCGCTGGATAAATCCTCAGTATTTTCAGCAGAAAATGTGGATAACCCTGTTGATAAACCCCGGGATAACCCTGTGGATATTTGTGTGGATATTTTTGGCAGCTGACTTACGTAAGTACCATCTCCAACTCGGCTTTCGATGTAGCCCTCGGCATACAGTTGGTCATAGGCGCGCACCACACTGTTGCGTGAAAGTGCCAGCATGACGGCCAGGTCGCGAGTGGCGGGTAGCCGTGTACCACTGCTCAGCCGCCCATCCAGCACCCGCGCCCGCAATGCCTGGTACAGCTGCTGACTCAGCCCACGGCGTCGATCAAGGGCGATACCGGCGGGGTCGAATGGCAGTGTTAAGGGGCGCTCGCTCATGGTATTGGACCTATCAAATCAGGTGGCAATGGCTCTTACCCAGAACCAATAGCCTGCCTAGGATGGAGCCATTCGACAAGGACCACGCCCTATGTACAACAGCAAGCCGCATCAGGAAAACGACCTCGGCCGTCTGCACCAGCACATGCTCGACACCCGCCTGGCTGTCCTGGTCAGCCACGGCGATCAGGGGCTGCTGGCCACGCACCTGCCCGTGCTGGTCGATACCACCGAAGGCGAATTCGGAACTGTCTATGCGCACTTGGCCCGGGCCAACCGCCAATGGCAGGACCTGGCACAGGGTGTCGAAGCCTTACTGGTATTCCCCGGCGCCGATGCCTATGTCAGCCCTGGCTACTACCCGAGCAAGGCTGATAACCCCAAAGTCGTGCCTACCTGGAATTATCTGGCCGTCCACGCCTATGGCACAGCCGAGGTGATCCATGACGCGGAGCCGCTGCTGGCGATGGTCAGCCGCCTGACCGACCGCCATGAACAGGGCCGCAGTGAACCGTGGAAAGTCACTGACGCCCCTGCCGACTACCTCGATGGCATGCTCCGCGCCATCGTCGGCATCCGCCTGCCCGTCGCCCGTCTGCAAGGGGCACGCAAGCTCAGCCAGAACCGTTCCGATCAAGACATCGCTGGCGTGCGCGAAGGCCTGAGCGCCAGCGCCGATCAGCTGGACAACCAACTCGCGGCGCACATGCGCCAACTCTGAAGGAATAGCCCCATGCCTAGCGTTACCCTGCGCCCTGTCACTGCCCAAGATCACTCGGCCTGGCTCGCCCTGTGGCAGGCCTACCTGCACTTCTACGAAAGCGAACTGGCCGATGAAGTCAGCCTGAGCACCTGGCAACGCCTGCTCGATCCGAAGGAGCCCACTCATTCAACCCTGGCCTGGATCGATGGCAAGGCGGTAGGCATGGTCAACTTCATCTACCATCGTTCCAACTGGAGCATCGAGAATTCCTGCTACCTGCAGGACCTGTACGTGGACAGCACGCAGCGGGGCCTGGGCATCGGTCGCCAGTTGATCGAGCACGTCTACGCCACAGCCAAGGCCGACGGGTGCATCAAGGTGCACTGGTTGACCCACGAAACCAATGCCACCGCCATCAGCCTGTATCAGCAGGTTGCCGAGCGCTCGGGCTTCATCCAATTCCGCAAAGGTTTGTAGGCCGAACATGACAGACGCATTGAACTGGAAACCCGCCGCAACGCCCCAGGCCGAACCCATTGAAGGCCGCTTCATCCGCCTGGAAAAGCTCGACCCGGCGCGCCATGGCGACGATCTTTGGGACGTGCTGCAAGGCCCGGCATCCGACCCGGTGCTATGGGACTACCTGCCTTATGGGCCGTTCACCGAGCGTGCCGCCTTCGACCGCTGGCTGGAGGGCAACGCCGCAGGCCGCGATCCGCTGTTCTACACCGTCATCGACCGCCCCAGTGGCCAGGCCCAGGGCATTCTCAGCCTGATGTCCATCGTGCCCGACCACGGGCGTATCGAAATCGGGCATATCGCCTTCGGCGCCGCCATGCAGCGCACGCCCAAAGGAACCGAGGCGGTGTACCTGCTGGGCAAACTGGGCTTCGAACTGGGCAACCGCCGGCTGGAGTGGAAGTGCAACAACGCCAACGCCCGCTCCAAGCGGGCGGCGGAGCGGTTTGGCTTCACTTACGAAGGCGTGTTCCGCAAGCATCTGGTGGTCAAGGACCATAACCGCGATACAGCCTGGTATTCGATTACCGATGATGAGTGGCCGGCGGTGGCTGGCGGGTTCGAGCGGTGGCTGGGAGAGGAAAACCAGCAGCCGGGAGGCCAAGTAGAAACGCTTGAGGCATGCCGTAAAAACTGAAGAATGTGTTTGACCAGCTGGCCTTTTCGCGGGTTTACCCGCGAAGAGACCGGTAAATCCAGCACAAAAAAAGGGGAGCATCCGCTCCCCAGAGGTAAACCGCTTGTAGATGAGGGCTTAAATCAGCCCTCGATCTCGATCAGGATTTCACCCGGCGTCACACGGTCGCCCTTGGCCACATGAATGGCGACGACCTTGCCGGCGATGGCCGCCTGCACTTCGGTTTCCATCTTCATGGCTTCGGTGATCAGCACGGCCTGGCCGGCCTTGACCATGTCGCCTTCCTTGACCAGCACATCGACGATGTTGCCTGGCATGGTGGTGCTGACGTGGCCTGGGTCGGTGGCTTGCTTGCGCTTGCTGCCGCCGCCGCCAACGAACTCGTTCAGTGGCTCGAATACCACTTCTTCCGGCATGCCGTCGATCGACAGGTAGAAGTGACGCTTGCCTTCGGCCTTAACGCCCACGCCGGTGATATCGACGCGGTAGGTTTCGCCGTGCACGTCGATGACGAACTCGGTCGGTACACCTTCACCGCCCGGCGCGGCCACGGCGCCGGCTTCCGGAATCGGCAGCAGGGCTTCTGGCGTCAGGGTGCCGGCTTCGCGTTCTTCGAGGAACTTGCGGCCAATGTCCGGGAACATGGCGAACGTCAGCACGTCTTCTTCACAACGAGCCAGGGCGCCGATGTCGGCACGCAGCTTGGCCATTTCCGGCTTGAGCAAGTCAGCCGGGCGTACGTCGATTACTTCTTCACTGCCGATTGCCTGGCGGCGCAGCTGCTCGTTGACCACGCCTGGGGCCTTGCCGTAACCGCCTTGCAGGTACAGCTTCACCTCGTTGGTGATGGTCTTGTAGCGCTCACCAGCCAACACGTTGAAGAATGCCTGGGTGCCAACGATCTGCGAGGTCGGGGTTACCAGCGGCGGGAAGCCAAGGTCTTCACGTACACGCGGGATCTCGGCCAGCACTTCGTTCATGCGGTTAAGCGCGCCCTGCTCTTTCAGCTGGTTGGCCAGGTTGGAGATCATGCCGCCCGGCACCTGGTTGACCTGCACTCGGGTGTCCACGGCGGTGAACTCGCTTTCGAACTGGTGGTACTTCTTGCGCACGGCGTAGAAGTACAGGCCGATTTCCTGCAGCAGCTCCAGGTCCAGGCCAGTGTCGAATTCGCTGCCTTTGAGTGCAGCAACCATCGACTCGGTACCCGGGTGGCTGGTGCCCCAGGCGAAGCTGGAGATGGCGGTGTCGATGTGGTCGGCGCCGTTTTCAACTGCCTTCAGCTGGCACATGGCGGCCAGGCCGGCGGTGTCGTGGGAGTGGATGAATACCGGCAGGGATTGCTCGGCCTTCAGCGCCCTGACCAGCTCGCCGGTAGCGAACGGCGTCAGCAGGCCGGCCATGTCCTTGATCGCGATCGAGTCGCAACCCATGGCTTCCATCTGTTTGGCCTGGGCTACAAAGGCCTCGATGGTGTGCACGGGGCTGACGGTGTAGGCGATGGTGCCCTGGGCGTGTTTGCCAGCGGCCTTGACCGCTTCAATGGCCACGCGCAGGTTACGCACGTCGTTCATGGCGTCGAAGATGCGGAACACGTCGATGCCGTTGACCGCTGCCTTGGCGACGAAGGCCTTGACCACGTCGTCGCTGTAATGGCGGTAGCCCAGCAGGTTCTGGCCGCGCAGCAGCATTTGCAGGCGGGTGTTGGGCAGCGCGGCACGCAGCTTGCGCAGGCGCTCCCACGGGTCTTCTTTCAGGAAGCGCACGCAGGCGTCGAAGGTGGCGCCACCCCAGACTTCCAACGACCAGTAGCCGACTTTGTCGAGCTTGTCGCAGATCGGCAGCATGTCTTCGGTGCGCATGCGGGTGGCCAGCAAGGACTGGTGGGCGTCGCGCAGGATCGTGTCGGTAACGTGGATTTTCTTGGACATTATGGGGTTCCTCACAGGCCTGCGTGGGCGGCGATGGCGGCGGCGATGGCCAGGGCCAGCTCTTCGGGTTTGCGCTTGATCGAGTAGTTGGTCAGTTCAGGGTGGCTTTCGACGAAGCTGGTATTGAACTGGCCGCTACGGAATTCCGGGTTGCGCAGGATTTCCTGGTAATACGCGGCAGTGGTCTTCACCCCTTGCACGCGCATGTCGTCCAGGGCCCGCAGGCCGCGGTCCATGGCTTCTTCCCAGGTCAACGCCCACACCACCAGCTTCAGGCACATGGAGTCGTAGAACGGCGGAATGGTGTAGCCGGTATAGATTGCCGTGTCGGTACGCACGCCCGGGCCGCCGGGGGCGTAGTAACGGGTGATCTTGCCGAAGCTGGGCAGGAAGTTGTTTTTCGGGTCTTCGGCGTTGATGCGGAACTGCAGCGCGTATCCGCGGTGCTGGATATCTTCCTGCTTGACCGACAGCGGCAGGCCCGAAGCAATGCGGATCTGCTCACGGACGATGTCGATACCGGTGATTTCCTCGGTGATGGTGTGTTCCACCTGCACCCGGGTGTTCATTTCCATGAAGTACACCTCGCCATCGGCGAGCAGAAACTCCACAGTACCGGCGTTCTCGTAGTTCACGGCCTTGGCCGCACGCACCGCCAGGTCGCCGATATAGGCGCGCTGCTCGGGGGTGAGCTGCGGGCTTGGGGCAATTTCGATGAGCTTCTGGTTGCGGCGCTGGATCGAGCAGTCGCGCTCGAACAGGTGCACCACGTTGCCAAAGCTGTCACCGAGGATCTGTGCCTCGATGTGCTTTGGGTTGACGATGCACTTTTCCAGGAACACTTCGGCCGAACCAAAGGCCTTGGTGGCCTCGGAAATGACCCGTGGGAAGTTCTGTTCCAGTTCTTCACGGCTGTTGCAGCGGCGGATACCACGGCCGCCACCACCGGAAGTGGCCTTGAGCATCACCGGGTAACCAATGCGGTCACCTTCGCTCAGGGCTTCATGAATATCGGCAACGTTGCCTTCGGTACCCGGGGTTACCGGCACACCGGCGGCGATCATGGTGCGGCGGGCTTCGGTCTTGTCGCCCATGCGGCGAATCACGTCGGCAGCCGGGCCGATGAACTTGATCCCGCGCTCTGCGCAGATCTCTGCCAGTTCGGCGTTTTCCGACAGGAAACCATAGCCTGGGTGCAGGGCATCGCAGCCGGTTTCCACAGCCAGGTTTACCAGCTTGCGCGGGTTCAGGTAGCCAGCCAGCGGCTCGGCACCAATGCTGTGTGCCTCATCGGCGCGCTTGACGTGCAAGGCGTGACGGTCGGCGTCGGAATAGATCGCTACCGAGCGAATGCCCATCTCGGCGCAGGCACGCACGATCCGAACTGCGATTTCACCTCGGTTGGCGATCAGGATTTTTTTTATCACTGGAGTCTTCCCAAAGCCGTAGGAACAGTCGAGCCGGTTCTACCGGTCGGCGCGTGACCAGACGTTGCTGGCCAGTCGCGTATTCACCCTAGCGCTGTAGGTCGATAAACAAAAATCAATATTTGTTAGAGGCTGTATTAGCAAAAGCTTATAGTGCGGTAACAAGGTGTTGCCGACGAGCCGATAAAAATGCGTAAGTCCTTGATGCGTATGACTTTGCGTCAATTGCAGATCTTCAACGAGGTGTGCGATTTGCGCTCGTACAGCCGTGCGGCAGAGGAGATGGCACTGACGCAACCCGCCGTTAGTCTACAGATCCGCCAGCTCGAAGAGCTGATCGGCCAGCCACTGTTCGAGTACGTCGGCAAGAAGCTGTACCTGACCGAGGCGGCCGAAGCCTTGCAACGCGCCAGCCGCGACATCTTCGGGCGGCTGGAGAGCCTGGACATGCAGCTGTCGGACATGCAGGGCTCACTGCAGGGGCAGTTGAAACTGGCGATCGAGTCCAGTGCCAAGTATTTCGTGCCACACCTGTTCGCCGCCTTCAAGCAGCGTCACCCGGAGGTCAACCTGACCCTGACGGTGGTCAACCGCGCCCAGGCCATTCGCCGCCTTTCGGATAACCGCGACGACCTGATCATCATGTCGATGGTGCCGCAGGACATGGGCCTGGAGTTTCTGCCATTCCTCAACAACCCGATCGTGGCGGTGGCACCGCCCGAGCACCCGTTGTGCAAGCTGGAGCAGTTGCGCCTGCAGGACCTGGAGCCTCATACCCTGCTGGTGCGCGAGCAAGGTTCGGGCACGCGCAAGGCATGCGAGGAGTACTTCAAGGACAAGCGCGTGCACTTCACCCAGACGCTGGAAGTGGCATCGGCCGATGCCCAACGCGAGTGCGTGATCGCCGGCCTGGGTATCGCCCTGCTGACCCGCCATGCAGTCAACCTGGAGCTGGCCACCGGTGTGCTGAAGGAGCTACCGGTGGAGGAACTGCCGCTGTACCGCAGCTGGTGCGTGGTGCAGTCCAAGGCCAAGCGGCAGTCGCCGGTGGCCTTGGCGTTTCTGGCGTTCATCCGCAGCGAACGTGCGTTGATCAGCGCGCTTGTTGAGCGTTTTTCGGGGAAGCTGCCGACGACGCCTGCCAGACCGTGAGCGCTTGCAGCTCGGGGTAGTCTGCCAGGTCGCGGAGCAATTGGCGTTGGTCGCAATAGACCTCGATCGCGCGGCGGTACTCCATGCGGCGCTGATCCTTTTCCTGCTGCTTGCGAGCCTTGGCGTTGGGTTGGTAAGTACCTTCGTGGTCACGTGCCATTGCCTGTCTCCCAGATAGGATGCGGGAGTTTTAGACTGGCCTGGAAGGTTTACGGTTTGGCTGTGGAATGGTGACAAAATCGTGAATTTTCGCTGCCTGTACCGGCCTCTTCGCGGGCAAGCCCGCTCCCACAGGATACTCACCAGCCTTAAGATCGGTGTATTACCCGCGAAAGGGCCGGGACAGGCTGAATTCAGTCGTCTGTAGCCTTGATCGACTTGGGCGACAAACGCAGGCTGCGCAAGCTGCGCTTCACACTTTTCAGGTGGTTGACCAGGCTCGGCCCGCGCGCCATCGCCACGCCCATGGCCAGCACGTCGATCACGACCAGGTGAGCGATACGCGAGGTCAGCGGCGTGTAGATTTCGGTGTCTTCATGCACGTCGATCGCCAGGTTGACCGTCGACAGCTCGGCAAGAGGTGTCTGGCTGGGGCACAGGGTAATCAGGTTGGCACCGCTCTCACGCACCAGGTTGGCGGTGATCAGCAAGTCCTTGGAGCGGCCCGACTGGGAAATGCACACCGCGACATCACCCGGCTTCAGGGTGACCGCCGACATCGCCTGCATGTGCGGGTCAGAATACGCGGCGGCGCTGAGCAACAGGCGGAAGAACTTATGCTGGGCATCGGCCGCCACCGCACCGGACGCGCCAAAGCCATAGAACTCCACACGTTGCGCCTGGGCCATGGCACTCACCGCCTGCTGCAGCGCCTGCGGGTCGAGGTGCTCACGCACCTCCATCAGGGTATGCAGTGTGGTGTCGAAGATCTTCAGGCTGTAGTCGGCAACCGAGTCGTCTTCATGGATAGCGAACTGCCCGAAACTGGCCCCCGCTGCCAGGCTCTGCGCCAGCTTCAGCTTCAAGTCCTGAAAGCCCGAGCAACCAATCGCCCGGCAGAACCGCACGATGGTCGGTTCGCTGATACCCACGCTGTGTGCCAGGTCGGCCATGGAACTGTGCATGACGGCAGCCGGGTCGAGCAGCACGTGGTCGGCCACTTTGAGTTCCGATTTGCGCAGCAGGTGGCGCGATTGGGCGATATGTTGCAACAGATTCACAGGCTGGACTCGGTTATGATCGGCTGGCCGGGTTGTAGCTTTCTTGTAGTTATACTACATGGACGCCAACCCGCCCAGTTAAACGAACGTGGAGAGTGGCGGTTTGACTATTCCTTGCGACATTCTGGTCTTCGGCGGCACCGGCGATCTGGCCCTGCACAAGTTGCTTCCGGCGCTCTACCACCTGTTTCGCGAGGCCCGTCTTGACCCTGCTGTGCGGATCATCGCGCTGGCGCGCCGCAACTTGCCACGTAACGATTATCTCAAGCTCGCCGAACGCCATTGCCGGGCACAGATCGCCCGCAACGACTTCGAAGAAGAGGTCTGGCAGCGGTTTTCCGCGCGGATCGACTATTTCGCCATGGATGCTTCGCAAAGCGCCGACTTCGGCCGCCTGGCGCGCTACCTGGGCGAACCTGGCGGCTTGACGCGCATCTTCTACCTGGCCACCGCCCCCAACCTCTTTGTGCCGATTGCCAAGCATCTGCATAACGCCGGCCTGGCCGACGCCGAGGCGCGCATCGTGCTGGAAAAGCCGATCGGCCACTCGCTGGAATCGGCTACCGCCATCAACGAAGCAATTGGCGCAGTGCTGGAGGAAACCCAGGTATTCCGCATCGACCACTACCTGGGCAAGGAAACCGTGCAGAACCTGATGGCCCTGCGCTTCGCCAATGCCCTGCTGGAGCCGGTGTGGCGCAACAATCAGGTCGACCACGTACAGATCAGCGTTTGCGAGACGCTGGGTGTAGAGAACCGCGGCGCCTACTACGACCGCGCCGGGGCCATCCGCGACATGCTGCAGAACCACCTGCTGCAGCTGCTGTGCCTGGTGGCCATGGAGCCCCCCGCCCAGTTCGAGGCCGAAGCGGTACGCGACGAAAAAGTGAAGATCCTGCGCGCCCTCAAGCCGATCACCGGCCAGGATGTGCAGGACAAGACCGTGCGCGGCCAGTATGGCGCCGGGCACATCGGCGGCCAGGAAGTGCCGGCCTACTACTTTGAAAAGGATGTCGACAACGACAGCGACACCGAAACCTTCATTGCCCTCGAAGCCCACATCGACAATTGGCGCTGGGCGGGCGTGCCTTTCTATCTGCGCACCGGCAAGCGCATGGCACGGCGCTCGTCGCAAATCGTCATTCAGTTCAAACCGGTACCCCACGAGCTGTTCAACGGCGGCCAAGTCAACCAGTTGCTGATCCAGCTGCAACCGGAGGAACGCATCAGCCTGCGCATGATGACCAAAAGCCCGGGCAAGGGCATGCGCCTGGAACCGGTCGACCTGGACCTGAACCTGGCTCAGGTATTCAGCCAGACCCGCCGCTGGGAAGCCTACGAACGCCTGCTGCTGGATGTACTGGAGGGCGACTCGACGCTGTTCATGCGCCGCGATGAAGTGGAAGCAGCCTGGGCCTGGACCGACCCGATCATCAAGGGTTGCGAAGAGCACTTTCAGGCGCCACGCCCTTACCCGGCGGGCAGTAACGGACCAGAGCAAGCCAACAGCCTGCTGGCGCGTCATGGCAGGCACTGGCATGGCTGACCCACTGTCATCAGGTCGATGAACGGCCATGCGCCAAGGTGAATATTTATACAGTGGAGGTTTGCCCCATTTCCTGCCGCGCCCTAGAATGGCCCGATGCACACAGACGACCTCTCCCTCCTGCTGAATTCCCTCAACGATGCCCAACGCCAGGCCGTAGCGGCCACGCTTGGGCGTCAACTGGTGCTTGCCGGCGCCGGTTCCGGTAAAACCCGCGTGCTGGTGCACCGCATCGCCTGGCTGATCCAGGTGGAGCAGGCATCGCCGCACTCGATCCTGTCGGTGACCTTCACCAACAAGGCTGCAGCCGAAATGCGCCAGCGGATCGAGCAACTGCTGGGGATCAACCCGGCGGGCATGTGGGTCGGCACCTTCCACGGCCTGGCCCATCGCTTGCTGCGGGCCCACTGGCAGGAAGCGCGGCTGGTGCAGAACTTCCAGATTCTCGACAGTGACGACCAGCAGCGCCTGGTCAAGCGGGTGATGCGCGAGCTGGGTCTGGACGAACAGAAATGGCCAGCACGCCAGGCACAGTGGTTCATCAACGGGCAGAAGGACGAAGGCCTGCGCCCGCAGCATATCCAGGCCGGTGGCGACCTGTTCCTGGCGACCATGCGTGAGGTCTATACCGCCTACGAGCAGGCGTGCGAGCGTGCCGGAGTCATCGACTTCTCCGAGCTGCTGCTACGCGCCCTGGACCTGTGGCGCGACCACCCGGGGCTGCTGGAGCACTACCAGCGGCGCTTCCAGCATGTGCTGGTCGACGAGTTCCAGGACACCAACGCCGTGCAGTACGCCTGGCTGCGCCTGTTGGCACGCGGGGGCGCCAGCCTGATGGCGGTGGGCGACGACGACCAGTCGATCTACGGCTGGCGCGGTGCCAAGATCGAAAACATTCACCAGTACACCGCCGACTTCCCAGACGCCGAAATGATCCGCCTGGAGCAGAACTACCGCTCCACCGGTGGCATCCTCAAGGCCGCCAACGCCCTGATCGCCAACAACAGCGGGCGCCTGGGCAAAGAGCTGTGGACCGACATGGGCGAAGGCGAACCGCTGACCCTGTACGCGGCCTACAATGAGCACGACGAAGCGCGCTACGTGGTGGAAACCATAGAGAGCCTGGTCAAGCAGGGCAATGCGCGCAACGAAATCGCCATCCTGTACCGCTCCAACGCCCAGTCGCGCGTGCTGGAAGAAGCCCTGCTGCGCGAGCGCATTCCCTACCGTATCTATGGCGGCCAGCGCTTCTTCGAACGCGCTGAAATCAAGAACGCCATGGCTTACCTACGGCTGATCGAAGGGCGCGGCAACGATGCTGCCCTGGAGCGGGTAATCAACGTGCCGCCACGCGGCATTGGCGAGAAAACCGTCGAAGCCATCCGCGAGCACGCCCGCCACAGCCAGGCATCGATGTGGGACGCCATGTGTCAGCTGCTCGCCGCCAAGGCCCTCAAAGGCCGCGCCGCCAGTGCGCTGGGGGCTTTCATCGAGCTGATCGAGGGGTTGGCCGCCAAGGTCGTGGACATGCCACTGCATACCATGACCCAGACCACCATCGAACAATCCGGGCTGATCATCTATCACCAGGAAGAAAAAGGTGAAAAGGGCCAGGCACGGGTAGAAAACCTTGAGGAACTGGTCAGCGCGGCGCGCAACTTCGAATCCACCGACGAAGACGCCGACCTTTCGCCCTTGTCGGCCTTCCTCGGCCATGCCTCGCTCGAAGCCGGCGATGCCCAGGCCGACGAGCACGAAGACAGCATCCAGCTTATGACCCTGCACAGCGCCAAGGGCCTTGAGTTCCATTACGTGTTCCTGGTGGGCATGGAAGAAGGCTTGTTCCCGCACAAGATGAGCCTGGAAGAACCCGGCCGCCTCGAAGAGGAACGCCGCCTGGCCTATGTGGGAATTACCCGCGCCATGCGCCAGTTGGTCATGACCTACGCTGAAACACGTCGTCTGTATGGCAGTGAGACCTACAACAAGGTGTCGCGTTTCGTACGTGAAATTCCGGCGGGCCTGATCCAGGAAGTGCGGCTGTCCAACAGCGTCAGCCGCCCGTTCGGTGGGGTCAAGACGGCCACCAACAGCAACCTGTTCGCCAATGCCAGCATTCCGCAGACCGCGTTCAACCTGGGCCAGCGTGTGCAACATGCGGTATTCGGGGAAGGCGTGATCCTCAACTTCGAGGGTTCCGGCGCGCAGGCGCGGGTACAGGTGAACTTTGCCGAAGGCAGCAAGTGGCTGATGCTGGGGTATGCCAAGCTCGAGGCCCTGTAGCAGCCTTGTAACATTCAGGCAAAAGCTCGAAACACTCTGTCGCTGGTCATGTGCACGGGAACCTGTGCACCATGACGCGCGTGCAATCCACAACAGGGGATATCCCACTTATGCAACGTTTTCTTAGCATCGCTCTGGCGCTCTGCGTCGGCCTGACGCTGAGCCTGGACGCCAACGCCAAGCGTTTCGGCGGCGGCAAGAGCTCGGGCTCCGCGCCTATCCACCAGACCCGTCAGGCTACGCCAACCACGCCTGCCGCCGCGCCGACCGCCGCACCTGGCCGTGCAGCCCCGGCCGCCAGCGGTGCTTCGCGCTGGTTGGGCCCACTGGCCGGCCTGGCCGCCGGCGGTCTGCTGGCGTCCATGTTCATGGGCGACGGTTTCGAAGGCTTCCAGATCATGGACTTCCTGATCGTGGCGCTTATCGCCTTCCTGGTGTTCCGTTTCATCGCCGCTCGCCGCCGCCAGCAGCAGCCGCAAATGGCCATGCCAGGCCATGCGCCAATGCAGCGTGAGGCTCACGCTCAGCCTGCCCAGCCTTCGATCTTCGGTGGTTCGGCCGCACCTGCTGCTGCTGCTGCCCCGGTGATCAATGCCCCGGCCTGGTTCAACGAGCAAAGCTTCCTGTCTGCTGCCCGTAACCACTTCCAGTCGCTGCAGCAGCACTGGGATGCCAACGAGATGGACAAGATTGCCGAGTTCGTTACTCCGCAAATGCTCGAGTTCCTCAAGCGTGAACGTGCTGAACTGGGTGACGGCTTCCAGTCCACCTACATCGATAACCTCGAAGTGCAGCTCGACGGTGTAGACGATCGCAGCGATCGCACCGATGCCACCCTGACCTTCCGTGGCGTGTCGAAGAACTCGCGCTTCGACCAGGGCGAAGTGTTCAGCGAAAGCTGGCACATGGTTCGCGCCCAAGGTGAAAACCAGCCATGGCTGGTTGCCGGTATCCGTCAAAACGGCTAACCGCTGCGTGCTGCACAAAAAACCCCAGGCCCTGTCCTGGGGTTTTTGCTTTTGCCAGAGTGGCCTACTAGGGTATAACGCGCAGCGTTGTCATCTAGGTCAGAGGAAGTGAACCGTGGAAGAAGTGATCGAACAACTCCGTGAAGCCAATGAGCCGGTACCGGTGCCTCTGGAGCTTCCCGATGAAGACCAGTTGGTGGAGATCGAAGAGCAGCTGTTCATCAACATTCCATTCGTGTTCAAAGAATTTCTGCTGACCGTGAGTGATGTGGTTTATGGCTCCCTTGAGCCAGTCACTTGTACCGACCCGCAGTCGCACACGTACCTGCCAGAAGTTGCCGCCAACGCCTGGGACGCCGGCGTACCGCGTGAGCTGATCCCTCTGTGCCAGGACGGCGACAACTACTACTGCGTCGAAGAAGATGGCACCGTGGTGCTCTGGGATGCCGAAGAGGAACTTGTCGGCGAAGACAGCTGGGAATCCGTTTGGCACTGGGCGCGGGATGTCTGGCTGGAGAGCTGATTCCAGCCGTTGCTTGAATGCTACCTGCACAGGAAAAATAATGGCATAGCGCCATCGGTGCAGTTAAAATCGCCAGGCTTTCTGCGCCTGGCGACATCGCTACCGCTCCATCCCCTCGGACGACGGTGAAATCTTGCGCAGGGAGCATAGCCCTCTCAATGTGAATTCTCGCGGCTGTTCTCCAGTGTTTCCAGCAAGGCAATCTGCATGCGCGTGTGCACGCGGATGAACCAGCGCCACAGCAAGGCCACCACCACCGCAGCCACCACGGCAATCACCAGCAGCAACTCGCTGGTTGGCAGAATGCTTGCCGAAAGCGCCGACAGCAGCAGGAAAATCACCAACAGCGACAATAGCGGGATCACCTCGGCGATCACTCGCCGCACCCGCTGGGTATGCCGCCCGGCCATTTCCGGCTTAACGCCCATCTCTGCCAGCAGCATCGACAGTGCCTTGAGCTTGCGATAGGCGGCGATCAGGAAGGGCAGCGACAGCAACAGTGCCGCCCCCCAGATAAGCGCCTTCTGTTGGCTGGCATCGCTGACCCACTCACTGAGCCAGTTGCCAATACGCCCTGCGAAGTAACCACCGCTGAAGAAAATGGCGATCACCAGCGCCAGGTTCACCCCCACCTGCAACAGGATGCGCCGAATCATCGCCGCCAGCATGGCGCCCTCGCCCTGCGGCTGGATGTTGCGTAACCACTCGCCATACAAGGAAAGTACCCGCGCCAGACGGCCAGGTACCACATTGCCCAGCTTCTGCGACAAGGGGTCGGCCGCGCGAATCAGGTACGGGGTCAGCAGCGTGGTGATTGCCGATACCGCGACCGCTACCGGGTACAGGAAATCGCTGGTCACCTGCAGGGTCACGCCCAGCGCGGCGATGATGAACGAGAACTCGCCAATCTGCGAGAGCCCCATGCCCACCCGCAATGACGTGCGGCCGTCATTGCCGGCAATGAACGCCCCCATGCCACAAGACAGCATCTTGCCTAATACCACCGCCAAGGTAATGACTACGATTGGCCAGGCATAGTCGATCAACACCTGCGGGTCGATCATCAGGCCAATCGCTACGAAGAAGATGGCGCTGAACAGGTCGCGTACCGGCTCGATCAAGCGTTCGATCTTCAGCAACTGGCGCGATTCAGCCATGATCGCGCCAATCAGGAAGGCACCCAGCACCATGCTGTATTCCAGCTTTACCACCAGCAGGCAGAAGCCAAAGCACAGGCCCAGCACGGTAATCAGCAGCATCTCGTTGCTTTCGAACTTGGCCACATAGGCCAACAACCGTGGCACCAGCAGGATGCCGATGACCAAGGCAACGATCATGAACAGCGACAGCTTGCCGACGGTGGAAAACACTTCACCGGAGCTGACCGTGCCGCTGACAGCGATGCCCGACAGCAGGGCGATGATGCCGATACCGAGGATGTCTTCCACAATCAGCACACCGAAGATCAGCTGTGCGAAACGCTCGTTTTTCATCTTCAGGTCGTTGAGCGCCTTCACGATGATGGTGGTTGAGGAAATGGCCAGGATGGCGCCAAGGAACAGCGAGTCCATGGTGCTCCAGCCGAACCAGCGGCCGATCTCGAAGCCGATCCAGATCATCAGCACGATTTCCAGAAACGCCGCAATAAACGCCGTGGCGCCGACCTTGAACAGCTTGCGCAGGCTGAACTCGAGGCCCAGGCAGAACATCAGAAAAATCACCCCCAGCTCGGCGAGGGTCTTGATGGTGTCTTCATCATGGATCAGGCCGAACGGCGGGGTGTGCGGGCCAATGATGAAGCCGGCGACAATGTAACCCAGCACCACCGGCTGCTTGAGACGATGAAAAAGAATGGTGACCACGCCAGCGACCAGCATGATGACTGCCAGGTCCTGGATGAAGCTGATGGCATGCATGGCGTGATACTCCTTTTCTCGTCTTTTTCTGGATGCCTGGGCAGACCGCTCCTCTGCCAAGGCAAACCCGAGCGAGCAGCAAGTACATACTGTATTGAATGCAGGAACGCCCATATTGCATGGGCGTACTCAGGTTAACATCGCACCCCGCCGCAAGAAGCCGGTGCAATATGCAGAAACAGATCGGCTGGAAAAGCGCCGCTGATGGCATGATCAGCGTGACGGCGCGGCGTCAGCCAACGTCCCGTATCAGCAAGGCAAATTCAAAAGAGGGGAACAGAAGTGTCAGCAGATAACGCCCTCCATTCGCCCGATTCAGCGCAACCTCACCGTGAGCACACTATGGAACCTGGAAACGCCCAGCTGAGCATGACCGTCCTGATGACCCCGGACATGGCCAACTTTTCTGGCAACGTACATGGCGGCACCCTGCTCAAGTACCTCGACGAAGTGGCCTATGCGTGCGCCAGCCGCTATGCCGGCAGCTATGTGGTGACGCTGTCGGTCGACCAGGTAATCTTCCGTGAACCCGTACACGTGGGTGAACTGGTGACCTTCCTGGCGTCGGTCAACTACACCGGCAACACGTCGATGGAGGTCGGCATAAAAGTGGTGACCGAGAACATCCGCGAGCGCTCGGTACGCCATTCCAACAGTTGCTTCTTTACCATGGTCGCGGTCGACGACAACCGTCGCCCGGTAGCGGTGCCGCCGCGCCAGCCACAAAGCAGTGAAGAAAAACGCCGCTTCCTGCAGGGCCAACAGCGCCGTCAGATCCGTCAGGAGCTGGAAAAGCGCTACCAGGACCTGAAGACCGACGCTATTTAAAGCGCCAGCAATTGCGCCTCGAAGCGCACCCGCGGGTGGGCGATGCGGTCCTGGGCCCGCACCAGTTGCAGTTCGTAGCTGGCGCAGGCCTGGGTTTCCAGCAGCACTTCATGCACCGCCGCCGCGGTGAACTCGAATGCCTGTACCCAGCTGTCGCCGAGCAGCACGCGGGCCAAGAACAAGCCCGAGGTCAGGTCGCCCACCCCCACCGGCTGACGTGGAAACGCCAGCAGCGGGCGGCGCAGGAGCCAGCTGTGCTCGGCAGTCACCAGCAGCATCTCGAACTGGTCCTCGGCACGCCCGGAATAAGCCAGGTGCTTGACCACCACCACCTGCGGCCCCCGCTGCAGCAGGCTGCGCGCCATATTCACGCAGTCTTCCAGCGACTGCGCACGGCGCCCACAGAAGCTGTCCAGCTCCAGCTGGTTCGGGCACAGGATATCCGCGCGGGCGGCCGCCTCCTCGAGCAGGAACTCGCTGACTTCCGGCGGCACGATGCAGCCCTTCTCCGGGTGCCCCATGACCGGATCGCACACGTACAACGCTTTGGGATTCACGGCCTTGATCCGCTCGACACCGGCCAGTATCGCTCGCCCTTGTTCGGCACTGCCCAGGTAGCCGGAAAGCACCGCATCGCAGTGACCCAGTTCGCCGATGTTGGAAATGCCTTCCACCAGCGCAGGAATTTGCGCCGGAGCAAGCACTTCACCGGCCCACTGGCCATACTGAGTGTGATTGGAGAACTGCACGGTATTGAGCGGCCAGACATTGACCCCGATACGCTGCATGGGAAATACCGCGGCGCTGTTGCCGGCGTGGCCGAACACCACATGGGACTGAATGGCGAGCAGGTGCGGGGTACGTTTCATGCGGGGGGGTTCCAAAGCTGTTTCAAGGATTGTGCGCAGCGCAGTATGAACTCGATTGCCACCTGTACGACAGGCCAGGGACGCAGTTAAGCTGGATCTACCTGTTTGGAGCATATGCAAATGTTGACCCTGGAGAACCTCTTCGTCCTGATGCTAGTAGCCACGGCAGGCGCCTGGTTGTGGCACAACCATGGGTTGCGCGAAAAAGCCCTGGAACGGGTGAAACAGCATTGCGCCAAGCTTGACCTCGAATTGCTCGACGACGCCGTCGCGCTCAAGCGTATCGCCTTTGTGCGCGATGCCAACGGCCGCAAGCGCCTGGCGCGCATCTACGCCTTCGAGTTCACCGTCACCGGCGAGCAGCGCCATCCTGGCACGGTGACCCAGTTCGGCGCCCACAGTGTGCAGATCGAACTCGCACCCTATCCGTTCGAAATCAAGACACCACCGCGCACCGACAACGTCATCGAAATGCAGCAGTGGCGCCAGGAGCACAACCGCTGGCGCAACTGATCAACTGACGCGGCAATCGCTCAACCCGGCTTGCAGTGCGGGTTGCGATTGCGGCTGGTCGAAAATCAGCTCGATACGGGTATCCCTGCGCCACTCGCTAGGCTGCCAGGCGGGCATATCTCCCCTCAGCCCATTGAATGATTGCCAGCCATCCACGCTGTGGATAACACCCTTGGCGCGACGCCAGGGCCATGCGCGCAAGAACGCCTGTACCCGCTGTGGATAAAACTGTTGGCCCGGGTGCCAGCGCCAGCCAATACTCCAACCTCCCTCCCCCTGCTGGGCAAGACAGATAGGCTGACTTGGGTCTGTCCACAATATTGCTGGGCCACTTTCAAGATTGTCGACAATCCGGTTTTCCTCAAATGGGCTGTCGACAATCTGCTCAGGGCTGCCAGCAAGGCTTGAGAATGGCACCTGCCCCTGCACGGCCCAGAGGATTTTCTTTTCTTTAAATTTATTAGTTATCAACAACTTAAATATTTCATGCACAGCTTCAGATTTGTTGAAAACCACCCTTTCAGCCACATCGAAAGCCTGCTGTTGAGCCTCCGGAAGCGGCTCGTCACGTGCCATGGACTGCGCATCTACAACCATCACGAAGGGGTTGATTGTCAGCACTCCGGCCCAAGGAGCCTGTTGCAGTTGAGCAAGCAACTGCAATGGGTGACCCAGCCCGGAAGGCTCGATAAACAGCCGATCAGGCCGGGATTTGCGCAGTAACCGACCCAAGCCCACCTGGAACGGCATGCCATTGACGCAGCACAGGCAGCCGCCTGCGACTTCCCCGATGGCGATGCCATCTTCGTCACGGCTGAGCAAGGCCGCATCCAGGCCTACCAGGCCGAACTCATTGATTAAAACAGCCCAGCGCTCATGGGCTGGGCGCTGAGCCAGCAGATGACGGATCAGGGTGGTTTTGCCGGCACCCAGCGGGCCGGCAATCACGTGGGTGGGTATGTTCTGCAGCATGGCATGGCTTCAAGCGGTGGCGATGCCTCACTATGCGCTGTCAGGCAAGCCAGTCAAGGCTGAGCAACAGACGCCCCTGCTGGCCCGAAGGTGAACGATGTACCAGCCCTGCGCCTTCGTTACCTTGCCACTTCTCACCTTTGAGTATGGCCACTTCGCCAGCGTGCAGATGCTGAATGTTATCCACAGCGACTTGAGCTGTGTGTAACTCCCCACGGGGGCTTTCCTGTTCTCGCAACCACTCGCTGCCTGGACCTACGTAAGTGGTGAGCAACCGCAACGGCACGTTATCCACATGGAAACGCGGGCACATCGGGCCAGCCAGTACCCGCAGACGCAAACCAACCCGTCGAGCGCCGACCAGGCAGGTGTAAGCCGCTACCAGCCAGGTCACATCGGCAACGAACGCCTCATAGCCGTGTAAATCTGCCGCTTCATGCATCAGATCGGGCAATACCGGTGTTTGCTGCTCATCCACATCGATTACCCGTTGATCAGCCAAGGGCTGACCAAGACTTATCAACAGGTCCGCAAAGTCTTCCAGCTGCGCCGGCAACCGTCGGCGCCAAACGGCCAGGTTCACACCATCCTGCAGTACTTCAGTCAGCACTTGCGGGGTTTCGCCGAACACCTGAAAGATATCCACAGGCCGGTGTGCCAAGTTCATGCTGCCACCTCTTCGTGCCATGGGCCGAACGGGTCGGGCAAACGCAACCAGCCCATGTGGCCCAAATCCATTTCCTGGTCCGTCAACAGGCAGGCATCAAGGTCTGTGGATAATTTTTCGAAGTCGATGTTCTGCCCGATGAACACCAATTCCTGGCGGCAATCACCGGTCTCAGCCGTCCAGTGTTTCAAGATCGCGCCAGTGTTATCCACATCCTGCGGCCATTGCTCGCGAGGCACGAAACGCCACCAGCGTCCAGCCAGACCGTGGCGCATCATTCCGCCCGCCTGCGACCAGCTACCGGCTTCCTGGTACTTGCTGGCCAGCCAGAAAAAACCTTTGGAACGCAAAAGCCGCCCATTACTCCATTGCGTGTGGATAAAGTCGAAAAAGCGCTGTGGATGAAGCGGACGTCGGGCCTGCCAGGTCATGGCCGCGATTCCATACTCTTCGGTTTCCGGCACATGCTCACCGCGCAGCTCCTGCAGCCAGCCCGGCGCCTGGGCTGCCTGGTCAAAGTCGAACAGGCCGGTGTCGAGGATACGTGCCAGCGGTACCTGACCCATGACCATGGGCACGATCTGCGCCCGTGCATTGAGGCTGCGCAGAATGGCGATGAGCTCTTCACGCTCATGCTGGCTGATCAAGTCGATCTTGCTCAGCAACAGCACATCGGCGAACTCGACCTGTTCGATCAGCAGGTCACTGATCGACCGCTCGTCTTCTTCACCCAACGTTTCGCCACGGCTGGCCAGGCTGTCTGCTGCCTGGTAGTCACTCAAGAAATTCAAGCCATCGACCACCGTAACCATGGTGTCCAGGCGCGCCATGTCGGACAGGCTACGGCCTTGCTCGTCACGAAAGGTGAATGTCTCTGCCACCGGCAGTGGCTCCGAGATGCCAGTGGACTCGATCAGCAAATAATCGAAACGCCCTTCTTCGGCCAGCCGCGCCACCTCCTCAAGCAAGTCTTCACGCAATGTGCAGCAGATGCAGCCGTTGCTCATTTCGACCAGTTTCTCTTCAGCGCGGTTGAGGCTCACATTGCGCTGCACCTCGCTGGCATCGATGTTGATTTCACTCATGTCGTTGACGATAACCGCGACCCGCAGGTTCTCGCGGTTACGCAATACATGGTTGAGCAAAGTGCTCTTGCCGGCGCCAAGAAAGCCGGACAGCACGGTGACGGGGAGACGATTGGGCATGGCGAACCTCTTCAGGCGGACGCATTCGAAACGATGCATTGCACAATGTTATAAAGTAACAATACAATTTCGCCAAGCCGTTCTCGACGGACGAACGCTTACCGGGGATAAAACATGTATCTGTCACGCGCCATGGCGTTGCTGTTGCTCGCTGTGCCCAACGTGCTGTTGGCCATGCCACAAGCCAGTACGCTGGCGCTTTGCACGCGAAGCGCCACACTGCTCGCCTGCCAGGACAGCAAAGGTAGTTACTACAGCGTGCGCACCGACGGCAGTACGTTCTACCTGCGCGGCTACGACCACGGCACCCGGCGACTATGGGCACAAACCAACAGCCGCTACGGCACGTTGACCTTTTTCACCGGCCTGGCCAGCGATGGTGAGGCCTGGGTGGGCTACAGCCGCCGCGTTGGCTGGACCACCTTGAACCGCGTATCCAGCTCCAGCGGGCAGCGCTTCAACCTGCATTGCAGCTTGATCGGCGGTTGCCGTTGATGCCTCTTTTTATCTGGAAAGCCAAATGACCCAGCTCAAGCTCCCCGAAATCGCCGCACAAACCCAGAAGTACACCTTGCCATTGAGCTGGGTTGGCATGTGCGGAATTGCCCTGCCTGTGCAGTTCGAAGGGCGCACTGCAGCTGCCAAAGTCGATGCAGGGGTAAGCCTGGTGGATGGAAGTTCACGCGGCATCCATATGTCGCGGTTTTACCTTGCACTGGAGTCATTGGAACACCAACCACTCACACCGCTGGCAATGAGGCAGCTTCTGGCAGATTTTTTATCCAGCCATGACGCCTGTCTTCCGCTGCCTACTTGCAAATCAGCTTCGAGCATCTGCTGAAAAGACCCGCCTTGGTCAGCCCCTTGGCCGGCTGGAAAAGCTATGCCGTAACCGTCAATGCACGCATTGAAAATGAAATGTTCCACGTGGAACTATCGGTTTGCGTGCCTTACTCCTCGACCTGCCCATGCTCGGCAGCACTTGCAAGGCAGCTGATTCAACAGCAGTTTCAGGCGAATTTCAGCGAGCAGCAGGTTGATCAATCTGCCGTTCTGCAATGGCTTGGCAGTGCCGACGGAATTGTGGCTACACCCCATAGCCAGCGAAGCAATGCTCAGATTCAGGTGCGCCTGCACAGCAATCAGCAGGTGCTGCCGTTTACCGAACTGATCGATCGTATAGAGGCGAGCTTGGGTACAGCGGTGCAGACAGCAGTGAAGCGCGCAGACGAACAAGCCTTCGCCTTGGCCAACGGGCAAAACTTGATGTTCTGTGAGGATGCCGCCCGACGCCTGCACAAGGCACTACGGCAAGTTGAATGGAGTACCGCTTTCAAGCTGCGTGTGGAACATGCAGAAAGCCTGCATGCCCACGACGCGGTTGCCACCAGCCAGTGGCAATGGGATATCAGCTGCGCGGTTTAACCGCGCCGCAGTCATTGCCTAACCACACCGCACGGGTGTTCATGCTGCCTTGCTGCTGCACACCTGAAGCGTTGAACGTACCACTGACCTGGGTGGTGAATTCACGGTCACTGAGGAAAGTCGCCTGGCCACTGCCCTGAGCCTTCGGGCAGCTGAACTGGAACTTCCACACATTACCGGTACGGTCGGTGATCTTCTGAGTGCAGCCGGATTTCGGGTCTTGCAGCGGGATGTCATTGGTCGCCACCTGCTCTGGCGTCAGGCACGAACGCACGCCATTCCCTCCAACGGTCACCCCCTGTTTGGCCAACACCCCTTCCATCATGGCACGCTGCTCGGGCGGCAGGTTTTTCAGCTGGCCGAGCATGAACGCCATGTCAGGTAACGGCTTGCCATCGACCTGCATGTTACTGGTGGTCAGCTCCCACAAACCGGGTTGCAGCATCTGGGCATGCACCAGCGGGCTGCTCATACCTAGGGCCAATGCCAACAGTGGCAGACGAATCTTCATGGATGAACGCTCCTGAGAAAAGCCGGCCAAGCGGGCCGGGCTGAGCCTTAGACGCCAAATCCACCTGCGGGTTGCAAGGCGGGCCGGGAACGTGTTCTGTTACCCCTAGTGTACTCGGCAAGCAGGATGCATATGGATTACCACAGCCCCTACTTTTTTGGTTACCTACTCGGCCTTATCCACCTGTTGGGTATCGTCGCCGCGCTCCACGCACTGTTCACTGTACGCACCGCCCAAGGCGCAATCGCCTGGGCCATGCCCCTGTTCTTCATCCCTTACCTCACCTTGATCCCCTACCTGATCTTCGGCGCCCGCTCGTTCTATGCCTACATCAAGGCCCGGCGCCAGGCCAACCAGGAAATGCACGTGGCCATGGCCAACCTCAACTGGCGGCCTTGGGTGGAAGAAGCCCTCACCGCCCGCGAGTCGGAAAGCTACACAGCCTTGCGCGCCATGCCCAAACTCGGGCGCATGCCTTGCCTTGCGAATAACCAAGTGAAGCTACTGGTCAATGGCAAAGCCACATTCGATGCCATCTTCGCGGCTATTGAAAAGGCACGCGATGTGGTGCTGGTGCAGTTCTTCATCATTCATGACGACACCCTCGGCAAGGCACTGCAGCAACTGCTGTTGCGCAAGGCCGCCGAGGGTGTGCAGGTGTTCGTACTGTATGACCGCGTCGGCAGCCATGCCTTGCCGGCCAGCTACAGCCAGCAACTGCGCGACGGCGGTGTGCAGATCCATGCCTTCGCCACCCGCCGCGGCTGGTTCAACCGCTTCCAGGTGAACTTCCGTAACCATCGCAAGATTGTGGTGGTGGATGGCCTGGTCGGTTTCATCGGCGGCCACAACGTGGGGGACGAATACCTCGGTGAGCATCCTCAGCTGTCGCCCTGGCGCGACACCCATGTGCAGATCAGCGGGCCGGTGCTGGCCTGCCTGCAGGAGTCGTTCGCCGAGGATTGGTATTGGGCCACGCGCCAACTACCGCCGCTGATTCTGCCGGATGCCTACCCGGATAACGGCGTGCTGTGCCAGGCGTTGGCCAGCGGCCCCGCCGACCCACAGGAAACCTGCTCGTTGTTCTTCCTCGAGGCGATCCATTCCGCCACCCGGCGGGTATGGATCACCAGCCCTTACTTCATCCCGGACGAAGCGGTCTTTGCTGCATTGCGCCTGGCGGTGTTACGGGGCGTCGATGTGCGGGTACTTATCCCGTCACGGCCAGACCACCGCATCGTCTATGCAGCCTCCAGCCTGTTCGCCTTCGAAGCGGTGCGCGCGGGTGTGCGCATGTTCCGCTACCAACCAGGCTTCCTGCATCAGAAGGTGGTACTGGTAGATGATGAGGTCAGCGCGATCGGCAGTGCCAACCTGGACAACCGTTCGTTCCGGCTGAACTTCGAGATCACCCTGCTGACGGTCGACCGCAGCTTCGCCGACCAGGTCGAACACATGCTGATCAATGACTTTGAACAGGCGCGGGAGATTACTGCGGAGGACAGCCGCGATACCCATCGGCTACAGCAATTAGGGATGCGGATTGCGCGGCTGATTTCACCCATTCTGTGAGAAAGGCCGCCTCCCTTGCAGAGGCGGCCATGGGGTTCAGCGATACATGTCCTCACGCGTCCATGGCAAGTCGTGGTGGCCATCCGCATAAGGCTTCACTGCCAAAATCTGGTGCAGGTTGATCCAGCCTTTCTCAAACGCATAGGCACAGCCTGCAAGGTAGAGGCGCCAGATACGCAGGGTTTTTTCCGGCACCAGCGCTGCGGCTTTGTGCAACTGGTTCTCCAGGTTTTCGCTCCAGTGGTGCAACGTCTTGGCGTAGTGCAGACGCAGGCTTTCCACGTCAACGACCTCCAGCCCCGCTTCACAGATACTGGCGCTGATCATCGACAAGTGAGGGAGCTCACCGTGAGGGAACACATAACGGTCGATGAACTCACCTGCACCACGCCCCACCGGACGGCCATCGACGTGTTTGGCGGTGATACCGTGGTTCATCACCAGCCCGCCTTCCCTGACAGCACCGAATAGCTTCTGGCAATACAGCGCCAGGTTGGCATGCCCGACATGCTCGAACATGCCCACGCTGACCACTTTGTCGAAGCGACCATCTTGGGGCAAATCGCGATAATCGAGAATCTGCAGCTCCACTCTGTCGGCCAAGCCCTCGGCTTTGACACGCTGCCGGCCGAGCTTGAGCTGCTCCTTGCTCAGGGTGATACCGAACACCTTGGCGTCATATTCGCGTGCTGCAAAACGCGCAAGCCCACCCCAACCACACCCGACGTCTAGCAGGTAGTCACCGGCATTCAGGCGCAGTTTGCGGCACAGGTGATCGAATTTATCCTGCTGCGCCTGGTCGAGGGTGTTGTCCGGTTCACGGAAGTAGGCACAGGAATAGGCCATATCCTGATCCAGCCACAACTGGTAGAAGGCGTTGGATACGTCGTAGTGGTAAGAGATGGCTTCGGCGTCAGTGTGCTTGTCATGAGACCGGCGTTGCGGCAGCTGTTCATCCTCGTCCGTGAACAGCGCTTCGCTCAGCTCATCGCACACACGAATGGCTTCACCGATATCGCCTTCCAGTTCCAGCTTGCCCTCAACGAATGCTGTGCCCAGCTGTTCCATGCTTGGGTGGGTCAACTGGCCAATAAGCTGAGGCTCTTTGACCAGGATTGTGACCTGCGGGCTGGGCCCCAGATCGAACTGGTTTCCGTCCCACAGTTTCAGCCGCAGCGGCAGATGCAAGCTCTGCAGTGCCGGTGGAAGTTGCGCAAGCATGAACGACCCCCCTGTCCGTATATGGCCACGACGCCTGATATTTCGAACGCCGTCGGATCAGAGTAGTTCATTCGTAGGAGGTTTCCTCTATACGAGACCATGGTCTAGAAGCAACTGATCTTATCCACACAGAGGATTGTATACAATTCTAACGTCTCAGCTTAACCTTGTGCCCCTCTCGCGCTTCTTCATCCTGGAGTTGAACCCATGAAATCCTATGACGTGGTGATCATCGGCGGTGGCCCTGGTGGCTACAACGCAGCCATCCGCGCCGGCCAGCTGGGCCTGACCGTTGCCTGTGTGGAAGGCCGCTCGACCTTGGGCGGTACCTGCCTGAACGTGGGCTGCATGCCGTCCAAGGCGTTGCTGCACGCTTCCGAACTGTACGAGGCCGCCAGTGGCGACGAGTTCGCCCACCTCGGTATCGAAGTGAAACCCACCCTCAACCTCGCCCAGATGATGAAACAGAAGGACGAGAGCGTAACCGGACTGACCAAAGGCATTGAGTACCTGTTCCGCAAAAACAAAGTGGACTGGATCAAGGGCTGGGGCCGCCTGGATGGCGTTGGCAAGGTTGTGGTCAAGGCCGAAGACGGCAGCGAAACTGTGCTGCAGGCCAAGGACATTGTCATTGCCACCGGCTCCGAACCCACCCCGCTGCCGGGCGTGACCATCGACAACCAGCGCATCATCGACTCGACCGGTGCGCTGTCCCTGCCGCAAGTGCCCAAGCACCTGGTCGTGATCGGTGCCGGTGTGATCGGCCTTGAGCTGGGTTCAGTCTGGCGCCGCCTGGGAAGCCAGGTCACGGTCATCGAGTACCTCGACCGTATTTGCCCGGGCACCGACACGGAAACCGCCAAGACCTTGCAGAAAGCACTGGCCAAGCAAGGCATGGTGTTCAAGCTGGGCAGCAAAGTGACCCAGGCCACCGCCAGTGCCGACGGCGTGAGCCTGATGCTGGAGCCTGCCGCCGGTGGCACGGCAGAATCACTGCAGGCCGACTATGTGCTGGTGGCTATCGGCCGCCGCCCTTATACCAAAGGGCTGAACCTGGAAAGCGTAGGCCTGGAAACCGACAAGCGCGGCATGCTCGGCAACGAACACCACCGCACACCCGTGCCGGGTGTCTGGGTGATTGGCGACGTCACCTCCGGCCCGATGCTGGCACATAAAGCCGAAGACGAAGCTGTGGCCTGTATCGAGCGCATCGCCGGCAAGCCGCACGAGGTCAACTACAACCTCATCCCGGGCGTGATCTACACCCGCCCGGAGCTGGCCACCGTGGGCAAGACCGAAGAGCAGCTCAAGGCTGAAGGCCGTGCCTACAAGGTCGGCAAGTTCCCCTTCACCGCCAACAGCCGCGCCAAGATCAACCACGAGACCGAAGGCTTCGCCAAGGTTATCGCCGATGCCGAAACCGATGAGGTGCTGGGTGTGCACCTGGTAGGCCCAAGTGTCAGTGAAATGATCGGCGAAATCTGCGTGGCCATGGAGTTCTCGGCCTCGGCGGAAGATATCGCCCTCACCTGCCACCCGCACCCGACGCGCTCCGAGGCATTGCGCCAGGCGGCGATGAATGTGGACGGTATGGCAATGCAGATCTGACAGGAACAAAAAGCCCTCCGTGTGGAGGGCTCTTGAACAGCGACTGTCCGCTACTTACTCAACCGTAACCGACTTGGCCAGGTTACGCGGCTGGTCAACGTCGGTACCCTTGAGCACGGCGACATAGTAGGACAGCAGCTGCAGCGGAATGGTGTACAGGATTGGCGCCAAGGCATCGGCGATGTGCGGCACCTTGATCACATGGGTGCCTTCACCATTGGTCATGCCAGCCTGCTCGTCGGCGAACACGACCAGCTCGCCACCACGGGCACGCACTTCCTGCAGGTTGGACTTCAACTTCTCCAGCAGCTCGTTGTTCGGCGCAACGGTAACCACCGGCATGTCATTGTCCACCAGCGCCAGCGGGCCGTGCTTCAGCTCGCCTGCCGGGTAGGCTTCAGCGTGGATGTACGAGATTTCCTTGAGCTTGAGCGCACCTTCCATCGCCACCGGGTATTGCGCACCACGGCCAAGGAACAGGGTGTGGTGTTTATCAGCGAACAGCTCGGCGATCTTCTCGACAGTGGCGTCCATCGCCAGTGCTTCGCCCAGGCGGGTTGGCAGGCGACGCAGTTCTTCAACCAGCTCGGCTTCGACACCGGCTTCCAGGGTACCGCGCACCTGGCCCAGGGCCAAGGTCAGCAGCATCAGCGACACCAGCTGGGTGGTGAAGGCTTTGGTCGAGGCCACACCGATTTCCGGGCCAGCCAAGGTCAACAGGGTCAGGTCCGACTCGCGTACCAGCGAGCTGATGCCCACGTTGCAGATTGCCAGGCTGCCGAGGAAGCCCAGCTCCTTGGCGTTGCGCAGCGCAGCCAGAGTATCGGCGGTTTCGCCGGACTGCGAGATCGAGACGAACAGGGTATCCGGTTGCACCACCACCTTGCGGTAACGGAACTCGCTGGCCACTTCCACCTGGCAGGGGATACCGGCCAGGCTTTCCAGCCAGTAACGGGCGACCATGCCTGCGTGGTAGCTGGTTCCGCAGGCAACGATCTGCACATTGCGCACCTTGGCGAACAGTTCGGCAGCCTTCGGGCCGAAAGCCTGGACCATCACGTTGTCCTTGCCCAGGCGGCCTTCCAGGGTGCGTTGAACGACGCTTGGCTGCTCGTGGATTTCCTTGAGCATGAAGTGGCGATAGTTGCCCTTGTCAGCAGCCTCGGCACCTTCATGGTACTGCACGGTTTCGCGCTGGACCTTGTCACCGTTCTCGTCCCAGATGGTGACCTGGTCACGGCGAATTTCAGCGATGTCGCCTTCTTCCAGATACATGAAGCGGTCAGTGACCTGGCGCAGGGCCAACTGGTCGGACGCCAGGAAGTTTTCGCCAAGGCCCAGGCCAATGACCAGAGGGCTGCCGCTGCGTGCAGCTACCAGTCGGTCGGGCTGCTTGGCGCTGACCAGTGCCAGGCCATAAGCGCCATGCAGACGCTTGACGGCGGCTTTCAGCGCATCGGCTAGGTCTGGAGTGCTCTTCAGGGTGTTGTGGATAAGGTGGACGATCACTTCGGTGTCGGTCTGCGAAGTGAAGGTGTAGCCCAGGCCTTTCAGCTCTTCACGCAGCTCTTCGTGGTTCTCGATGATACCGTTGTGCACCACCGCCACTTCATTGCCCGAGAAGTGCGGGTGAGCGTTGCCTTCGGTCGGCGCACCGTGGGTAGCCCAACGGGTATGGGCGATACCCAGCTGGCCAGCCAGTGGGTCAGCCGCTACAGCGGCTTGCAGCTCACTGACCTTGCCGATGCGGCGACGGCGCTGCAATTCACCGCCTTGGGTAAGGACGGCCAGGCCTGCGCTGTCGTACCCGCGGTACTCCAGACGCTTGAGGCCTTCGATCAGGATGGCAGTGATATTGCGCTCGGCGATGGCACCAACGATTCCACACATGTTTTATTGCTCCTGGCTGATCGCGGCGCAGATCAGGTTGATGCCGCGGGCTTGAATTTGTTCACGTGCCGCTGCGGGCAGTCGTTCGTCTGTAATAAGGGTGTGCACGCTGCTCCAGGGCAGCTCGAGGTTGGGGATCTTGCGCCCCACCTTGTCCGACTCGACCATCACGATCACTTCGCGGGCAACTTCAGCCATGACCCGGCTAAGTCCGAGCAGTTCGTTGAAGGTGGTGGTCCCCCGGCCGAGGTCAATGCCATCGGCACCGATGAACAGCTGGTCGAAATCGTAAGAGCGCAAAACCTGCTCGGCCACCTGACCCTGGAACGACTCGGAATGCGGGTCCCAGGTACCGCCGGTCATCAGCAGCACCGGCTCGTGTTCAAGGTCGCTGATGGCACGGGCCACATTCAGCGAATTGGTCATCACCACCAGGCCGGGCTGACGCCCCAGCTCAGGGATCATGGCTGCCGTGGTGCTGCCGCTGTCGATGATGATGCGCGCATGTTCGCGGATTCGACCAACAGCGGCACGGGCGATGGCCTTCTTGTAGGAAGACACAGGCTGGGCCGGCTCACCGAGCAGTTCTTGCGGCACGGGTACCGCTCCGCCGTAGCGGCGTAGCAGCAGGCCGTTGGTTTCGAGAGCGGCGAGATCTTTGCGAATGGTGACTTCCGAAGTCTCGAAACGTTTGGCCAAAGCGTCCACGCTCACCTCGCCCTGCTCACTGAGCAACGCCAGGATGTTGTGCCGCCGCTGCGGGGTATTTCGTTTCGACATGAGTGCTTAAGTTTCGTTTCGAAAGATAATGGTTGCAATCAAAACCTAAGATGAATGATTCGTCAAGCTGTCGCTGCCCTGTGGATAGTTTTGCCGGTTCGATACCGTCCTACAGGCACCGCAAAAAGCCAATAAAAAAGCCGACTTACTCACATAAGTCGGCTTTCGATCGAAATAGCTGTGAACAAATCAGCTCTTCTTGATTTTCTCCGGGCGCTTCCAGCCCGAGATGTTGCGCTGGCGCGCACGGGCCACCGCCAGCTCACCGGCCTCGACGGCCTGAGTGATGGTCGAACCGGCTGCGGTGGTCGCGCCAGCCTGAATTTCCACAGGCGCTACCAGCGAGTTGTTCGAACCGATGAACACGTCCTCACCCATCACGGTCTTGAACTTGTTGGCGCCATCGTAGTTGCAGGTGATGGTACCGGCGCCAATATTGGTGCGCGCACCGATTTCGGCATCGCCCAGGTAGGTCAGGTGACCGGCCTTGGCGCCTTCGCCCAAGTGGGCGTTTTTCAGTTCCACGAAGTTACCCACATGGGCTTTGGCATCCAGCACGCTGCCTGGGCGCAGGCGGGCGAACGGGCCGGCATCGCTACCCTCGCCCATCACGGCGCCTTCAAGGTGGCTGTTAGCCTTGACCACCGCGCCTTTGCGCAGGGTGGTGTTCTTGATCACGCAGTTAGGGCCGATCTGCACATCGTCCTCGATGACCACCTTGCCTTCGAGAATCACGTTGATGTCGATCAGCACGTCACGGCCAACGGTCACTTCGCCCCGTACATCGAAACGTGCCGGGTCGCGCAGGGTTACACCCTGGGCCATCAGGCGGCGGCCTTCACGCAGCTGGTAGTGACGCTCCAGCTCGGACAGCTGGCGGCGGTCATTGGCGCCCTGCACTTCCATCGGGTCGTGCGGGTGCTCGGTAGCCACCACCAGGCCATCGGCCACTGCCATGGCGATGACGTCGGTCAGGTAATACTCGCCCTGGGCGTTGTTGTTCGACAGACGGCCCATCCAGTCAGCCAGGCGCGCAGCTGGCAATGCCAAGATACCGGTGTTGCCTTCCTTGATCGCTTTCTGCACGTCGTTGGCGTCCTTGTGCTCAACGATGGCAGTTACCTTGCCCTGCTCGTCACGGACAATACGGCCATAACCTGTCGGGTCGTCCAGGGTAACCGTGAGCAGGCCCAGCTGCTGGTCGTTGGCCTTGGCCAACAGGCGCTGCAGGGTCTCCACTTCGATCAACGGCACGTCACCATACAACACCAGCACGGTGTCGGCAGTCAGCGCCGGCAGAGCCTGGGCAACAGCATGGCCGGTACCCAGCTGCTTATCCTGCATGACGAAGTTGAGGTCGTCAGCGGCCAGGCGCTCGCGAACCAGCTCGGCACCATGGCCAATCACAACATGAATACCTTGCGGCTGCAGTTGGCGCGCACTGTGGATAACATGGCCGAGCATGGAGTTGCCGGCTACCGGGTGCAGCACCTTGGGCAGCGCCGAGCGCATGCGGGTGCCTTGGCCGGCGGCGAGAATAACGATATCGAGTGACATTACTGGCTACCAATCCTGGGCGGTCAGTGAAATGACCGGGGGGGGGAAAAATCAGAAAAAAAGAAAAAGGGTAGCCGAGGCTACCCTTTTACTCAATCGCAACAGAAGTTATCAGCCAAAGGCCGATTACTTGCCTTTGCGCATTTGCTGGACGGTACGCAGCTGGGCTGCGGCCTCGGCCAGACGTGCGGCGGCGGCACCGTAGTCGAAGTCCGCGCCTTTCAGATTCAGGGCGTTCTCAGCAGCCTTGAGGGCTTCCTGAGCCTGAGCTTCATCCAGGTCTGCAGCACGTTGCACGGTATCGGCAAGCACCTTGACCATGTTTGGCTGAACCTCGAGGAAGCCACCAGAGATGTAGAACACCTCATGGGCGCCACCCTGCTTGGTCAGCGTGATCGGACCAGGCTTGAGATTGGTGATCAGCGGCGCGTGGCCTGGAGCGATACCGAGATCACCCAGGTTACCGTGCGCAACTACCATCTCGACCAGGCCGGAGAAAATCTCTCCTTCCGCGCTGACGATATCGCAATGGACTGTCATAGCCATCTGCTTGCCTCAACCTGATAGCGCCCCTTGCGGGGCGCAGGAATTACAGTTTCTTGGCTTTCTCGATCGCTTCGTCGATGCTGCCGACCATGTAGAACGCTTGTTCTGGCAGGTGGTCGTAGTCACCTTTGAGGATGCCGCTGAAGCCAGCGATGGTGTCTTTCAGGGAAACGTACTTGCCTGGCGAACCGGTGAAGACTTCGGCCACGAAGAACGGCTGCGACAGGAAGCGCTGGATCTTACGAGCGCGGGCTACCAGTTGCTTGTCGGTCTCGGACAGTTCGTCCATACCCAGGATCGCGATGATGTCCTTCAGCTCTTTGTAGCGCTGCAGAACATACTGAACGCCACGAGCGGTGTCGTAGTGCTCGTTGCCGATCACGTTCGGGTCCAGCTGGCGCGAAGTCGAGTCCAGTGGGTCGACCGCTGGGTAGATGCCCAGGGAGGCGATGTCACGGGACAGAACGACGGTGGCGTCCAAGTGGGCGAAGGTGGTCGCTGGCGACGGGTCGGTCAAGTCGTCCGCAGGTACGTATACGGCCTGAACGGAGGTGATCGAACCTTCCTTGGTGGAAGTGATGCGCTCTTGCAGAACGCCCATCTCTTCAGCCAGGGTCGGCTGGTAACCTACTGCCGAAGGCATACGGCCCAGCAGTGCGGATACTTCGGTACCGGCCAGGGTGTAACGATAGATGTTGTCGACGAACAGCAGAACGTCGTTACCTTCGTCACGGAACTTCTCAGCCATGGTCAGGCCAGTCAGCGCTACGCGCAGACGGTTTCCTGGTGGCTCGTTCATCTGACCGTAGACCAGCGCTACCTTGTCGAGAACGTTGGAGTCCTTCATCTCGTGGTAGAAGTCGTTACCCTCACGAGTACGCTCACCCACACCAGCGAACACGGAGTAACCGCTGTGTTCCATGGCGATGTTACGGATCAGTTCCATCATGTTTACGGTCTTGCCGACACCGGCACCACCGAACAGACCAACTTTACCACCCTTGGCGAACGGGCAAACCAGGTCGATAACCTTGATGCCGGTTTCCAGCAGGTCGTTGCCGCCTGCCTGGTCAGCGAACGAAGGCGCTGGCTGGTGGATACCGCGACGCTCTTCTTCGCCGATCGGGCCGGCTTCGTCGATCGGGTTGCCCAGTACGTCCATGATACGGCCCAGGGTGGCCTTACCAACAGGAACGGAAATGGCAGCGCCGGAGTCAACGACTTCCAGACCGCGCTTCAGGCCTTCGGTCGAGCCCATCGCAATGGTACGAACCACGCCGTCGCCCAGCTGCTGCTGAACTTCCAGGGTGGTTTCCGCGCCTTGTACTTTCAGCGCGTTGTAAACACTCGGCACGACGTCACGTGGGAATTCCACGTCGATGACGGCGCCGATGATTTGAACGATACGTCCGCTACTCATAGCTGGATCCTCTGAATATGTGAACCGTTAAACCGCGGCAGCGCCGCCGACGATTTCCGAGATCTCCTGGGTGATCGCAGCCTGACGCGCCTTGTTGTAGATCAACTGAAGCTCTTTGATCAAATCACCGGCGTTGTCTGTGGCGTTCTTCATGGCGATCATCCGGGCCGCTTGTTCAGCAGCGTTGTTCTCGACCACCGCCTGGTACACCTGCGACTCCACGTAACGCACCATCAAGCCGTCCAGCAGCTCTTTTGCGTCGGGTTCGTACAGGTAATCCCAGTGATGCTTGAGATCCTGATCCGGGGTTGCCACCAACGGTACCAATTGCTCGACCGTTGGCTTCTGGGTCATGGTGTTGATGAACTTGTTCGAAACCACCGAGAGGCGATCGATACGGCCGTCCAGGTAGGCGTCCAGCATCACTTTGACGGAGCCGATCAGATCGTTGATCGATGGCTCTTCGCCCAAGTGGCTGATCGCGGCTACGACGTTGCCGCCAAAGATGCGGAAGAAAGTCGCACCCTTGCTGCCGATCACGTACAGGTCGATTTCCACGCCCTGTTCGCGGTTTGCGCTCATGTCCTTGACCAGGGCCTTGAACAGGTTGGTGTTCAAGCCACCGCACAGACCACGGTCACTGCTCACCACGATATAACCGGCGCGCTTTACAGGGCGCTCGATCATGAACGGGTGGCGATATTCCGGGTTGGCGTTGGCCAGATGACCGATCACCTGGCGGATACGCTCCGCGTAAGGACGGCTAGCAGCCATGCGCATTTGTGCCTTGCGCATTTTGCTGACCGCCACTTTCTCCATGGCGCTGGTAATTTTTTGCGTGCTTTTGATGCTCGCAATCTTACTGCGAATCTCTTTTGCGCCTGCCATGTATCACCTATCAGGTTAGCAAGCGGGGGCCACGGCCCCCGCTGCGGCTTACCAGGTCTGGGTGGCCTTGAACTTCTCGATACCGGCTTTCAGGCCAGCGTCGATTTCGTCGTTGAAGTCACCCTTCACGTTGATCTTCGCCATCAGTTCGGCGTGATCACGGTTGAAGAAGGCGATCAGCGCTTGCTCGAAGCTGCCGATCTTGGAGACTTCTACGTCAGTCAGGAAGCCACGCTCAGCGGCGTACAGCGACAGGGCCATGTCTGCGATGGACATTGGCGCGTACTGCTTCTGCTTCATCAGCTCGGTAACGCGCTGACCATGCTCCAGCTGCTTGCGGGTCGCTTCGTCCAGATCGGACGCGAACTGGGCGAATGCAGCCAGTTCACGGTACTGAGCCAGCGCGGTACGAATACCACCGGACAGCTTCTTGATGATCTTGGTCTGAGCGGCACCACCTACGCGGGATACCGAAACACCGGCGTTCACTGCAGGGCGGATGCCCGAGTTGAACATGGCCGATTCCAGGAAGATCTGACCGTCGGTGATGGAAATCACGTTGGTCGGAACGAACGCGGAAACGTCGCCAGCCTGGGTTTCGATGATCGGCAGAGCGGTCAGGGAACCGGTTTTGCCAGTGACTGCGCCGTTGGTGAACTTCTCGACGTACTCTTCCGAAACGCGCGAAGCACGCTCCAGCAGACGGGAGTGGAGATAGAACACGTCGCCTGGGTATGCTTCACGTCCTGGTGGACGGCGCAGCAGCAGGGAGATCTGACGGTAAGCAACGGCCTGCTTGGACAGGTCATCGTAAACGATCAGGGCGTCTTCACCGCGGTCACGGAAGAACTCGCCCATGGTGCAGCCGGCGTATGGCGCCAGGAACTGCAGTGCGGCGGATTCCGATGCACTGGCAACGACCACGATGGTGTTGGCCAGAGCGCCGGATTCTTCCAGCTTGCGAACGATGTTGGCAACGGTGGAACGCTTCTGGCCGACAGCAACATAAACACAGAAAATACCGGAGTCTTTCTGGTTGATGATGGCGTCGATGGCCATGGCGGTCTTGCCGATCTGACGGTCACCGATGATCAGCTCGCGCTGGCCACGGCCGACAGGGATCATGGCGTCGACGGACTTGTAGCCAGTCTGTACAGGCTGGTCTACCGACTTACGCCAGATCACGCCTGGAGCCACTTTCTCGACTGCGTCGGTCTGGGTGTTGCCCAGAGGACCTTTGCCGTCGATCGGGTTGCCCAGTGCGTCAACGACGCGGCCCAGCAGTTCCTTACCAACAGGAACTTCCAGGATGCGGCCGGTGCACTTGGCGCTCATGCCTTCGGCGAGGGTGTCGTATGCACCCAGGATCACTGCACCTACGGAGTCTTGCTCCAGGTTCAGGGCCATGCCGAATACGCTGCCAGGGAACTCGATCATTTCGCCGTACATGACGTCGGCCAGACCGTGGATCCGCACGATACCGTCGGATACCGAAACAACGGTACCTTCGTTACGGGCTTGGGAGCTCACATCGAGGTTGTCGATGCGGCCCTTGATGATTTCACTAATTTCGGAAGGATTGAGTTGCTGCATTGCTCTGCTGCCCCTTCAAACTCAAGATTTCAATGCTTCGGCCAGTTTCGCGATTTTGCCGCGAACAGAGCCATCGATTACCAGGTCACCAGCGCGGATGACGACGCCGCCAATCAGGCTGGCATCCTCCGACGCGTGCAGGCGCACTTCCTGGCCTAACCGTGCACTGAGAACCTTGGCGAGTTTGTCTTGCTGTTCTTGGTTCAACGCGAAGGCACTGGTGACTTCCACGTCCACGGATTTTTCTTGCTCGGCCTTGTACAGGTCGAACAGGGCGGCAATCTCCGGCAGAAGCAGGAGACGGTCGTTTTCCGCGGCAACATGAATGAAATTCTGTGCCTGTGCATTGAACTTGTCACCGCACACGTCAATGAACGTGGCGGCCTTTTCTGCGCTCGTCAGTCGCGGGGCCTTGAGCAGGCGCTGCATGGTGTCGTCTTGCGACACCGCAGCAGCCAGGCCGAGCATGGCTGACCAATTGGCCAGTTGCTGATGGGCCTGGGCATGCTCAAAGGCAGCCTTAGCGTAAGGTCGGGCCAACGTGGTCAGTTCTGCCATGATCGCCCTCGCTTAAATTTCAGCGGCCAGTTTGTTAACCAGCTCCGCATGCGCGTTTTGATCGATTGTGGCGCCAAGGATCTTTTCGGCACCGCCAACGGCCAGGGCACCCACTTGGGCACGCAGGGCGTCTTTAGCGCTGTTCAGTTCCTGTTCGATCTCGGCCAGAGCCTGAGCCTTCACACGGTCAGCTTCGACGCGGGCCTGTTCACGGGCTTCGTCGACAAGCTGAGCAGCGCGTTTCTTGCTTTGCTCAATGATTTCGGCTGCCTGTGCTTTAGCTTCACGCAGTTGCTGACCCGCTTTCTCTTGGGCCAGCTCCAGGTCGCGAGCTGCGCGGTTGGCAGCGTCCAAGCCGTCGGCAATCTTCTTTTGGCGCTCTTGCAGAGCAGTGATGACCGGAGGCCATACATACTTCATGCAGAAGAGTACAAAAATCAGAAAAGCAACGGATTGGCCAATCAGGGTTGCATTAATGTTCACGCCAACACCTCGCTCGGTCTTAATTCATACAGCCATCAACTCGTGGTGACGAGTGATTAGCCGGCGATCTGACCAACGAACGGATTCGCGAAGGTGAAGAACAGAGCGATACCAACACCGATCATGGTTACGGCGTCGAGCAGACCGGCAACGATGAACATTTTAACCTGCAGCATCGGAACCATTTCTGGTTGACGAGCAGCGCCTTCCAGGAATTTGCCGCCCAGCAGGCCGAAACCAATGGCGGTACCCAGAGCACCCAGGCCGATCAGCAGAGCAACAGCGATAGCGGTCAGACCAACTACAGTTTCCATCTTTCCTCCCGACTTTTACGTCGTATTGGTTAGGTTTTTAGTTTGAAGCGGTAAAACAAATCGTGAGTACAGCTGCCCTTGCGGACTTTTTAAGCCCTCCCCCCGAACAGGCGAAGAAGGCTATCAGACACGCCAGGCGGTCTTAATGGTTATCTTCGTGCGCCATCGACAGGTAGACGATGGTCAGCATCATGAAGATGAAAGCTTGCAGGGTGATGATCAGGATGTGGAACACAGCCCACGCCCATTGCAGCACCACACCCAGGCCGCTCAGCCACAGCAGGCCGGAGCCGAACATGACTGCGATCAGGATGAACACCAGTTCGCCGGCATACATGTTGCCGAACAGACGCAGTGCCAGCGAGATCGGCTTGGCGATCAGGGTGACGAATTCCAGCAGGAAGTTGACCGGAATCAGCAGGATCTGAACGAAGATGTTCTTGCTGCCGAACGGGTGCAGGGTCAGCTCACCGATGAAGCCGCCCAGGCCCTTGACCTTGATGCTGTAGAAGATGATCAGGGCGAACACGCAGAAGGCCATGGCCAGGGTCGCGTTCGGGTCGGTGGTCGACACGGCGCGGAACGGAATGTGCGGGTCACCGGAAATCAGGATGGCCAGCTGAGGAATCCAGTCGACCGGTACCAGGTCGACGGCGTTCATCAGGAATACCCAGACGAAAATGGTCAGCGCCAGCGGAGCGATTACCGGGCTACGGCCGTGGAAGGAGTCCTTCACGCTGCCGTTGACGAAGTCGACCATCACTTCAACGAAGTTCTGCAGACCGCCAGGTTGGCCGGAAGTCGCCTTCTTGGCCGCCATGCGGAAGATGAACAGGAAGATCAGACCCAGCGCGACGGACCAACCCAGGGTGTCCAGGTGGAACGCCCAGAAGCCCATTGCCTTGGCTTCTGCAGCCGAATGGGCGAAGCCCCAGCTGCCGTCTGGTAGTTGACCGTAGGTCAGGTTCTGCAAGTGGTGCTGGATATAGCCCGAAGCGGTTTCTGCTGCCATGGTTGCCTCAAACGCCCTAAGGTCTCGAAAGTCTTTTATTCATCAGCAGGGGCGCGAACCAGCTGACCAAAAGGGTCAGCACGAAGACGCCGAATACTGCTAACGGCGCCAATGGCTTCACTCCTGCAAAGGTCAGTGCAAAAAGCACTGCCGTCAAAATCATCTTGCCTGCCTCGCCAGCGTAAAACGACTTGACGATGGCTTGTGCCGCCCGAGCTCCGCTGAAGCGAAAAGCCTTCCAGGCGAAATACACATTGGGCAGCCAGGCAATCAAACCTCCGCAAAGGCCTGAATATCCACTGACCGCCCCTTTCCACTGCCACAACACCAAGGTTGCCAGCAGTAGTACGACGAATTGAGCCAGCAGTACCGGAAAAACCGCCCAGCGATGGAAAGGCAGGCGGTTTGGCGTGCGGATTTCCATCACAACTGCTCCTCGGAAGTCGACCAACAAGTCAGTTATGACTTGGCATAATTTGTGCCGACAAAATGCGCGCAGAGTATAGGGGTGGATTAACCCCTATTCAACTCTTCGGTAGTGATTTCCGACTGCGCGCTACAACAGGAATTGTTTCAGCGGATGTGAGCAAGCACGCCTTGCAACTCGTCAAGGGAGTTGTAACGAATAACCAACTGGCCTTTGCCCTTGTTGCCATGACGGATCTGGACAGCCGAGCCCAGGCGCTCTGCGAGCCGCTGTTCAAGGCGTGCGATATCCGGATCAGGTTTGCTCGGTTCGACCGGATCAGGCTTGTCACTGAGCCACTGACGCACCAGTGCCTCAGTTTGGCGCACGGTGAGGCCACGTGCGACAACATGACGCGCCCCCTCCTCCTGACGGTTTTCTTCCAGACCGAGCAATGCGCGGGCGTGACCCATCTCCAGGTCGCCGTGGGCGAGCATGGTCTTGATCGCCTCAGGCAGCGTGATCAGACGCAGCAGGTTGGCCACGGTCACCCGCGACTTGCCTACGGCGTCGGCTACCTGCTGCTGGGTGAGCTCGAATTCCTGCTGCAGGCGCTGAAGGGCCAGGGCCTCTTCCAGCGGGTTGAGGTCTTCGCGCTGGATGTTCTCGATCAGCGCCATGGCAATGGCCGCCTCATCGGCCACTTCGCGGACCATGGCCGGGATCGTGTCCAGGCCGGCCTGCTGCGTGGCGCGCCAGCGGCGTTCACCGGCGATGATCTCGTAGCGGTTGTCGCCGATCGGGCGCACCACGATCGGCTGCATCACACCATGGTTACGAATCGAGTGCGCAAGCTCTTCCAGCGCCTCCGGGTCCATGTCCCGGCGCGGCTGGTACTTGCCACGCTGGATCAGCTCGACCGGCAGGTGTTGCAGTTCTTTCTGGTCGATCTTCACAGCCTGCTCTTCGAGCGCGCTGACGGAAGGACCACTGAGCAGTGCATCCAACCCACGTCCGAGACCCCGTTTCTTGACGGCCATACGGATTCCTTAAGTTGTTTGTGCAGTGCGTGATTGACGGCGTTGGCGGCGTACCAGTTCCCCGGCCAGGGCCAGATAAGCCAGCGCGCCTCGCGATTGCTTGTCGTAAGCCAGTGCCGGCATGCCGAAGCTCGGGGCCTCGGCCAAGCGAATGTTGCGCGGAATGACCGTGTCGTACAGCTGCGGGCCAAAGTGCTCCTTCAGCTGCGCCGAAACATCGTTGTTCAGGCTCAGGCGCGGATCGTACATGGTCCGCAGCAGGCCTTCGATCTTCAGCTCCGGGTTCAACCGGGCGGCGATGCGCTTGATGTTATCCACAAGGTCACTGAGCCCTTCCAGTGCGTAGTACTCGCACTGCATGGGGATGATCACGCCATCGGAAGCAACCAGGGCGTTAAGCGTCAGCATCGACAGCGACGGTGGGCAGTCGATGAGGATGTAGTCGTAGTTATCGCGGATGGGCGCCAGCGCGTTGCGCAGACGGCTTTCCTTGACCTGCATTTCCAGCAGCACCACCTCGGCGGCGGTCAGGTCGCGGTTGGCCGGCAGCAACTGGAAACCGCCGTGCTCGGAGTAATGCATGGCCTGGGCCAGATCGCATTCCCCGATCAGCAGGTCGTACACCGAGTGCTCGAGCTCGTGCTTGTCCACACCGCTGCCCATGGTGGCGTTGCCCTGCGGATCGAGGTCGATCAGCAGCACACGACGCTTGGTCGCCGCCAGCGAGGCGGCGAGATTGATACAGGTGGTTGTCTTGCCCACACCACCTTTCTGGTTCGCGATTGCGAATACCTTAGCCATTGTTGCGTGTGTTCCCAGTCATGCCTTGCGGCGCAGTATCAGCAGATGGCGCTGGCCCTGGCAACCCGGAACGGTCAGGGCCTGTTCGCCTTCCACTGTGAAGTCTGCGGGCAATGCTACCAGTTCATCGGCAGGATGCAGCCCCTTCATTGCAAGCCATTGCGTCCCGGTGTCGCCCAGGTGGCGGGTCCAGTTGGTGAAGTTCTCCATGCTGCTGAAGGCACGGGAGATGATGCCGTCGAACGGCTGCGCTGGCTGGAAGGCCTCGACCCGGCTGTGGATAACCGTGAGGTTGTCCAGCTTGAGCTCCATTTTCACCTGGGTCAGGAAGCGGGTCTTCTTGCCATTGGCGTCCAGCACAGTCACCCGCTTGTCCGGATGCAAGATAGCCAAGGGAATGCCGGGCATGCCACCGCCACTGCCCACATCCAGCCAGTTGACACACTCGCTGTGGATAAACGGCATGACGCTGAGGCTGTCCAGCAGGTGGCGCGACACCATCTCGTCGGGGTCGCGCACGGCGGTGAGATTGTAGGCTTTGTTCCATTTGATCAACAGGGCCAGGTAGCCGAGCAGCTTTTCGTGATGCTCGGTGCTCAGCTCGACACCAAGCTGGCGGGCACCTGTGGACAACTCTTCTGCGTGTTGCGGGGTGACCAGGGAACTCAAGCGCTTTGCTCCAATTCGCGGCCAGCGCCGCGTTTTTTCAAGTGAATCAGCAACAGGGAAATCGCCGCCGGGGTCACGCCCGGGATGCGCGAAGCCTGGCCCAACGTTTCCGGACGGGTCTGGCCAAGCTTGCCCTGGATCTCCTTGGACAGGCCGGAAATGGTCGAGTAGTCGATATCCACAGGCAGGCGGGTATCTTCGCTGGCACGCAAGCGGGCGATTTCGTCTTGCTGGCGATCGATGTAACCGGCGTATTTGGTGCGGATTTCGACCTGCTCGGCGACCTGTGGATCGATCGCTTCGCCGCCGGTTGCCTCGATCAGCCCGGCGTAGTCGATTTCGGGGCGCGCCAACAGGTTGAGCAGGCTGTACTCATGGCTGAGCGGGGTACCGAACTTATCCACAATGGCTTGGCCTTGCTCGGTATTCGGGCGCACCCAGGTCGACTTCAGGCGCTGCTCCTCGCGTTCGATGCCGTCGCGCTTGGTGCAGAAGGCGGCCCAGCGTTGGTCGTCGATCAGGCCGAGTTCGCGGCCCTTTTCGGTCAGGCGCAGGTCGGCGTTGTCTTCTCGCAGGATCAGTCGGTACTCGGCACGCGAAGTGAACATGCGGTACGGCTCCTGGGTACCCAGGGTAATCAGGTCGTCGACCAGTACGCCGATGTACGCCTCGTCGCGGCGCGGGCACCAGCTGTCACGGCCCTGCGCTCGCAGTGCGGCGTTGGTACCGGCCAGCAGGCCTTGGGCGCCGGCTTCTTCGTAACCGGTGGTGCCGTTGATCTGCCCGGCGAAGAACAGGCCGCCGATGACTTTGGTTTCGAGGCTGTACTTGAGGTCGCGCGGGTCGAAGTAGTCGTATTCGATGGCATAGCCCGGGCGCACGATGTGGGCGTTTTCCATGCCACGGATCGAACGCACCAGTTCCAGCTGCACGTCGAACGGCAGCGATGTGGAAATACCGTTGGGGTACAGCTCATGGGTGGTCAGGCCTTCCGGCTCAATGAACACCTGGTGGCTTTCCTTGTCGGCGAAGCGGTGGATCTTGTCTTCGATCGACGGGCAGTAGCGCGGACCGACACCTTCGATCACACCCGAGTACATCGGCGAACGGTCGAGGTTCGAGGCGATGATCTCGTGGGTGCGCGCATTGGTGTGGGTAATCCAGCAGCTCACCTGACGCGGGTGCATTTCGGCATTGCCCATGAACGACATCACCGGGATCGGCGTATCGCCTGGCTGCTCGGTCATCACCGAGAAGTCCACCGAGCGGCCATCGATGCGTGGCGGCGTACCGGTTTTTAGGCGGCCGACGCGCAGCGGCAGCTCACGCATGCGGTGGGCCAGGGCGATCGAAGGCGGATCACCGGCGCGGCCGCCGGAATGGTTTTGCAAACCAATGTGGATAAGGCCGCCGAGGAAGGTACCGGTGGTCAGTACCACCGATTCGGCGAAGAAACGCAGGCCCATCTGGGTCACCACGCCTTTGACCTGGTCCTGCTCGACGATCAGGTCGTCGCAGGACTGCTGGAATATCCACAGGTTCGGCTGGTTTTCCAGGATTTCACGCACCACTGCCTTGTAGATGGCGCGGTCGGCCTGTGCTCGGGTGGCACGTACGGCCGGGCCCTTGCGGTTGTTCAGAACGCGGAACTGGATGCCGCTCTTGTCGGTGGCCAGCGCCATGGCGCCACCGAGGGCATCGATCTCTTTGACCAGATGGCTTTTGCCGATACCGCCTATGGCGGGGTTGCAGCTCATGTGACCGAGGGTTTCCACGTTATGGGTCAACAGCAGGGTTTTCACACCCATGCGTGCAGACGCAAGCGCAGCCTCGGTACCGGCATGGCCGCCGCCGATGACGATCACTTCAAAACGGGAAGGGAAATCCACCACGCACCTCGTGCCTGTTTTTGCGAATAGAGAAGGTAAGCGGACAAGTATAGGGACTTCACCCCCTTTAAAGAAACCGTCTGAGCAAATTTTGACCAGTCTGTGGATGAGTGGCAAACAACAGAAAACAAAGAGGAGAAATTTAAAAAAGCTTTGTTTTTATGTTTATTCTTATACACAGCCTTGTCTGTGGATAAGGTTCTGTAGCCCTTTGTTCATGGTGTGTAGAGAGAAATTAAACCCTGTGGTTGGAGTGCCATGAGGGGTATGGATAACACGATTTAGCCTGTGGATTAAATGGCTCTTTACCCACAGGCCAGATTTTCCTCAGAAAAAAAGCCTGCTTATCAACGGAGCTGAAGGCGGGTTTTCCACAGGGCTCCTGAGCCCAGATTGCCTTCTGTGGATGAGTGATGTGTCAGTTTCGAGGGCCTCGTCACGGGTAAACCCGCTCCCACAGCCATCTGTTCAAGGCATGAGATGAGAAATTGCAGGCAAAATAAAGCCGCTCCCGAGGGAGCGGCTCTTGATCTCGCCTGCTGTGGATTATTTGCCGATGCAGAAGCTGGAGAAAATCCGCCCCAACAAATCATCCGAGCTGAATGCCCCGGTGATTTCGCCTAGGGCATGTTGTGCCTGGCGCAAGTCCTCAGCCAGCAGCTCTCCTGCACCCGCCAGGGTCAACTGAGCACGGCCGTGCTCAAGGTGTTCGCTGGCTTGGCGCAAGGCATCCAGATGGCGCCTACGGGCACTGAAACCACTCTCTGCAGTCTGTTCGTAACCCATGCAGGCCTTCAGATGGTCGCGCAGCAGTTTCAGCCCTGCATCGTCGCCTTTGGCGCTGAGGGTGATCGTCACATGGCCGTCATCACACTGCTCCAGCGCGACCCGTTCACCACTCAGGTCGGCCTTGTTACGGATGAGCGTGACCTTGGCTGGGTCTGGCCGCTGGTCGAGAAATTCCGGCCACAAAGCGAACGGGTCGCTGGCCTCGGGCGCGGTGGAGTCGACCACCAGCAACACACGGTCAGCCTCGCCAATGGCCTTCAGGGCGCGCTCCACGCCGATCTTTTCCACATGGTCGTCGGTATCGCGCAAACCGGCCGTATCGACGACGTGCAGTGGCATGCCGTCGATGTGGATATGTTCCCGCAGGATGTCCCGGGTGGTACCGGCAATGTCGGTGACAATCGCCGCTTCCCGGCCAGCAAGCTGGTTCAGCAGGCTCGACTTGCCCGCATTCGGCCGGCCGGCGATGACCACCGTCATGCCGTCACGCAGCAAGGCGCCTTGCCCGGCCTCGCGTTGCACAGTGGACAACTCGCTGCGTACGGCATCGAGCATCGACAGCACGTGGCCATCGGCGAGGAAGTCGATTTCTTCTTCCGGGAAGTCGATAGCCGCCTCGACGTAGATGCGCAGGGCAATCAACGCTTCGGTAAGGCTGTGCACACGTTTCGAGAACTCCCCCTGCAGCGAACGCAGGGCGTTGCGCGCCGCCTGGCTGGAACTGGCCTCGATCAGGTCGGCAATCGCTTCGGCCTGGGCGAGGTCAAGTTTGTCATTGAGGAACGCGCGCTCGCTGAATTCGCCTGGGCGGGCCAGGCGGCAGCCGACTTGTACACAGCGCTGCAGCAACATATCCAGGACCACCGGTCCGCCGTGGCCCTGCAGTTCGAGCACATCCTCGCCTGTGAACGAATTCGGCCCGGGGAAGAACAGCGCGATCCCCTCATCCAGTACAAGCCCTTCATCGTCGCGGAACGGGCCGTAATGGGCATGCCGAGGGGTGAGTGTACGGCCGGTGATCAACTGGCCGGCCTTGGCAGCCAGAGGGCCGGACAACCTGACAATACCCACACCCCCGCGACCTTGGGCGGTAGCGATGGCGGCGATGGTTTCACGCACAGTGTTCATGCTCGAAAGCCTCTACGACAAAACGACAGATAGCAAAAACGCCCCACTAGGGGGCGTTTTTTATTCACAGGCTAGCGCAGTAGCCTGTCAAGCAGCAGCTTTTTTGCTGGCTGCCTCGATGCTGCGGGTGATGTACCACTGCTGAGTGATCGACAGGCAGTTGTTCACAACCCAGTACAGCACCAGACCAGCCGGGAACCACAGGAAGAAGAAGGTGAAGATGATCGGCATCATTTTCATCACCTTGGCCTGCATCGGATCCGGTGGGGTCGGGTTCAGGCGCTGCTGGATGAACATGGTGGCGCCCATGATGATCGGCAGGATGAAGAACGGATCCTTGATCGACAGGTCGGTAATCCACAGCATCCATGGGGCCTGGCGCATTTCAACGCTTTCCAGCAGTACCCAGTACAGGGCCAGGAATACCGGCATTTGTACCAGGATCGGCAGGCAGCCGCCCAGCGGGTTGATCTTCTCTTTCTTGTACAGCTCCATCATCGCCTGGGACATCTTCTGGCGATCGTCACCGAAGCGTTCCTTCAGTGCGGCGAGCTTCGGCGCAACAGCACGCATACGTGCCATCGAACGGTAGCTGGCAGCCGACAGCGGGAAGAACAGGCCTTTGATCAGCATGGTCAGTACGATGATCGACCAGCCCCAGTTACCCAGCAGGCTGTGGATATGTTGCAGCAGCCAGAAGATCGGCTGGGCGATGAACCACAGGAAGCCGTAGTCGACGGTCAGTTCCAGACCTGGGGACAACTCTTTCAGCTTGGACTGGATTTTCGGACCGGCGTACAGCATGGCGCTGGTTTCGACCTTGCCGCCAGCAGGAACGCTGAGGACTGGGCCGGTGTAGCCGATGATGTAGTTGCCCTGGCTGTCCTTGCGGGTCTGGACAACGTTGTTGTCCGTTTTTGCCGGAATCCAGGCGGTCACGAAGTAGTGCTGCAGCCAGGCAACCCAACCGCCGGACACATTTTCTTTCAAACTACCTTTGTCGATGTCCTTCATCGAGACCTTTTTGTAAGGCTCAGAAGCTGTCCACAGAGCAGCACCCAGGTAGGTTGCGGTGCCGGTTGCGGTACTCGAGGACGGATCGCCGCTGGCGTCGCGCTTGAGCTGGGCAAACATGTTGCCGCTCCAGGCCTGGCCACTCTGGTTGTCGATCAGGTAGGTGACATTCAGGTCGTACTCACCACGCTTGAAGCTGAAGCGCTTGATGTAGTTGACACCGTTGTCGCTGAACTTCAGGTCGACCACCAGTTGTTCCTGGCCGTCGGCCAGCTGGTAGCTCCTCTGCTCGGCGGCATACAACGGGCGACCGCTGGCGCGGGCATCCGGGCCATTGGCGCCGGTCAGACCGCTTTGTGCCAGGTAAACACGCTCACCACCATTGTCGAACAACTGGAATGGAATGTTCGGGTGGTCCTGACGGCGTGGGTACTTCGGCAGGTTCAACTGGACGATGTCACCACCGACCGGATCGATAGCCAGTTCCAGGACGTCGGTCTTGACTCGGATCAGGTCCTTGCTCAGTGCAACCGGTGCCAGTTCGGCAGGGCTCGATTCGGCGTTGGCGCTCGGTACATCGGCGCTGGCACCGTTGTTACCGGCCGGCACGCCATCGGGCAGGCCCGGAGCAACGGTGCTGGCAGCAGTATTCTGAGTCGGCAGGGCAGCCTGGCCGTAGTCATCGTTCCACTTCAGGACCATGACGTAGGACACGACTGCCAGCGCGGCGATCAGGATCGTGCGTTTAATATCCATGATTACTCGGCTATCGAAGAAGTTCGGGAGGAAGGAGCGGGGGGAACGGGGTCGAAACCGCCGTCATTCCACGGATGACAACGCCCCAGGCGACGAACGGCTAGCCACCCACCACGCCATAGGCCATGGTTTTCAATGGCTTCTTGAGCGTAACAGGAGCAACTGGGGAAAAAACGACAGTGATTAGCCATCAGGGGGCTGATGGCATAACGGTAAAACTGGATCGGAACGAGGGCCAGTTTACGCATCTTGGCTGTCTACCCCTGCGGAATTGGCGGTGACTGCTGGTGTTGGCCGGCTGCGCGCCAGACGTTTCCAGAGTTTGCCAAAGTGTTGGTGCAATTCCGGGTTTTCTACTTCACCCAATCCCTTGCGCGCGACGATCACGATGTCCAGCCCGGCGAGCATTTGCTGGTTCAGACGAAAGGAATCGCGCATCAAGCGCTTGAGGCGATTGCGTTGAACGGCGAGCTTGACGCTCTTCTTGCCAATCACCAGGCCGAGCCGTGGGTGATCAAGGCCGTTCTCGCGAGCAAGGATCAGCAGGTTTTTCCCTGGAACCTTGCCGGTTGGGGAGTCGAAGACCGCTTTGAAGTGTCGGGGTGTAAGCAGTCGCTTTTCCCGACTGAAGTCCTGACTCACCACCTGTGCCGAAAAATCAAATGGCCAGACGCTTACGGCCTTTGGCACGACGACGCGACAGAACAGCGCGGCCGTTCTTGGTAGCCATACGGGCACGGAAACCGTGGGTGCGGGCGCGCTTGATGGTGCTTGGTTGGAAAGTACGTTTCATGGCGTGTTACCTGGTTTGTCGACGACGGGCCGGGATGGCCCCCTTTTTAAGAGACCGGCGATTCTAGAGAAAGCAAGCCCATAGGTCAATTTCCAACCAGTCTTTCCCTATAGAGCACAGGATGGACGGTGCCTGCCGATTCATCCCCAGGGGGTGCTTGATCGGACACACGAATCAGGGACAACATGAAAAAAAAGAAGAGACATATAAAAAGCTTTTCTGAAGAACTTATAAATCTTATGTGGGTAACCTTCTGTGGATAACCTACTTAAGGCCATAATTCACGCCATGTACAGCGTTTTACAACCGTGTTCTCAACCGGTGCTGCACCTGTTTTATTCGTGCGGGCAAGCTGTGGATTAAAATGCTACTTACCCACAGATGAGTTATCAACAGGACTGGCCTCAGGGTTGTGCATAGCCCTCGTGGGCGGTTATCCACAGACCTTATTCACAACGCGTAAAGGTCGTTTTGGTCGATAAATGGCTGTTTTGTCATGGCTCCTAACGTGTCCACATGTGGATAACTGGGCGCCCGACCGGTACAATGGCGGTTTGTTTTTGCCTCATCCGGCTTTCAAACTCAGGGGATATCCGTGTCAGTGGAACTTTGGCAGCAGTGCGTGGAGCTTCTGCGCGATGAACTGCCTGCCCAGCAATTCAACACCTGGATCCGTCCGCTACAGGTCGAAGCCGAAGGCGACGAGTTGCGCGTCTATGCGCCCAACCGTTTCGTTCTCGATTGGGTCAATGAAAAGTACCTGGGTCGCTTGCTCGAGCTGCTAGGTGAAAACGGCAGCGGTATTGCGCCTGCCCTTTCCTTGTTGATAGGCAGCCGTCGCAGCTCGGCTCCGCGTGCCGCGCCCAACGCACCGGTCAGTGCGGCCGTGGCTGCCTCGCTGGCTCAAGGCCAGGCGCACAAGCCTGCTCCGGTGGCAGCGGTCGAACCTGTTGCAGTGCCGGTGACCGAGCCGGTATTGGTCGAGGATCTTGCCGAACCGTCCGCACGCGACAGCTTCGATGCCATGGCCGAAACGGCTGCGGCACCCGCCGTTGGTGGTCGGGCCGAACAGCGCACCGTGCAGGTTGAAGGTGCGCTCAAGCACACCAGTTACCTGAACCGTACCTTCACCTTCGAAACCTTCGTCGAAGGTAAGTCGAACCAGTTGGCGCGTGCGGCTGCCTGGCAGGTCGCGGACAACCCCAAGCATGGTTACAACCCGCTTTTCCTTTATGGCGGTGTGGGCCTGGGTAAAACCCACCTTATGCATGCTGTGGGTAACCACCTGCTGAAGAAGAACCCGAACGCCAAGGTCGTCTACCTGCATTCGGAGCGCTTCGTCGCGGACATGGTCAAGGCTCTGCAGCTGAACGCTATCAACGAGTTCAAACGTTTCTACCGCTCGGTGGATGCGTTGTTGATCGACGATATCCAGTTCTTTGCCCGTAAAGAGCGCTCGCAAGAAGAGTTTTTCCACACCTTCAACGCCCTGCTTGAGGGCGGCCAGCAGGTAATCCTGACCTCTGACCGTTACCCCAAGGAGATCGAAGGCCTGGAAGAGCGCTTGAAGTCGCGCTTTGGCTGGGGCCTGACGGTGGCCGTCGAGCCACCCGAGCTGGAAACCCGTGTGGCCATCCTGATGAAGAAGGCCGACCAGGCCAAGGTCGAGCTGCCGCATGATGCGGCCTTCTTTATTGCCCAGCGCATCCGCTCCAATGTGCGTGAGCTGGAAGGTGCCCTGAAGCGGGTGATCGCCCACTCGCACTTCATGGGCCGTGATATCACCATCGAGCTGATCCGTGAGTCGCTGAAAGACCTGCTGGCACTGCAGGACAAACTGGTCAGTGTGGACAACATTCAGCGAACCGTCGCCGAGTACTACAAGATCAAGATCTCTGATCTGTTGTCCAAGCGGCGTTCACGTTCTGTCGCTCGTCCACGCCAGGTGGCCATGGCCCTGTCAAAGGAGCTGACTAACCACAGCCTGCCGGAAATCGGCGACATGTTTGGTGGTCGCGACCACACGACCGTGCTGCACGCCTGCCGCAAGATCAACGAACTGAAGGAATCCGACGCGGACATCCGCGAGGACTACAAGAACCTGCTGCGGACGCTGACGACCTGATGGCCGTCTGCGCAGCTAATTGAAGGCAAGGGACTAGACCATGCATTTCACCATTCAACGCGAAGCCCTGTTGAAACCCCTGCAACTGGTCGCCGGTGTCGTCGAGCGCCGTCAGACCTTGCCGGTCCTGTCCAACGTATTGCTGGTTGTGCAAGGCCAGCAACTGTCGTTGACCGGTACCGACCTGGAAGTCGAACTGGTAGGCCGCGTGCAACTGGAAGAGCCGGCTGAACCCGGCGAAATCACTGTCCCGGCACGCAAGCTGATGGACATCTGCAAAAGCCTGCCAAACGACGCCCTGATCGATATCAAGGTCGACGAGCAGAAACTGTTGGTCAAGGCCGGTCGTAGCCGCTTCACCCTGTCCACTCTGCCAGCCAATGACTTCCCGACGGTGGAAGAAGGCCCGGGCTCGCTGACCTGCAACCTGGAACAGAGCAAGCTGCGCCGGCTGATCGAGCGCACCAGCTTCGCCATGGCCCAGCAGGATGTGCGCTACTACCTGAACGGCATGCTGCTGGAGGTGTCCCGCAACACCCTGCGCGCAGTGTCCACCGATGGTCACCGGCTGGCGTTGTGCTCCATGACCGCGCCGATCGAGCAGGATGACCGCCATCAGGTCATCGTGCCACGCAAAGGTATCCTGGAGCTCGCGCGTTTGCTCACGGACCCGGAAGGCATGGTCAGCATCGTGCTGGGCCAGCATCACATCCGTGCCACCACCGGTGAATTCACTTTCACCTCCAAGCTGGTGGACGGCAAGTTCCCGGACTATGAGCGCGTACTGCCCAAGGGCGGCGACAAGCTGGTGGTCGGTGACCGCCAGGCCTTGCGTGAAGCCTTCAGCCGTACCGCGATTCTTTCCAACGAAAAGTACCGCGGCATTCGCCTGCAACTGGCTGCTGGCCAACTGAAAATCCAGGCCAACAACCCGGAGCAGGAAGAAGCAGAGGAAGAGATCAGCGTGGACTACGAAGGTAGCTCGCTGGAAATCGGCTTCAACGTCAGCTACCTGCTCGACGTGCTGGGCGTAATGACTACTGAGCAAGTTCGTCTGATCCTCTCGGATTCCAACAGCAGTGCCCTGCTGCAGGAAGCGGGCAATGACGATTCTTCCTATGTTGTCATGCCGATGCGCCTGTAACCCATAGCAGGCGACATGTCCCTTCGACGTATCATGGTCACCGCGGTGCGCAATTTGCACCCGGTGACTCTCTTACCCTCCCCCCGTATCAACATACTTTATGGCGCCAACGGCAGCGGCAAGACCAGCGTGCTTGAAGCCGTGCATTTGCTGGGGCTGGCGCGCTCTTTCCGTAGCACACGCCTGAACCCGGTTATCCAGTACGAACAGGCTGCCTGTACCGTGTTTGGTGAAGTGCAGTTGACCGAGGGTGGCACCAGCAACCTGGGCGTCTCCCGGGAGCGCCAGGGGGAGTTTACTATTCGCATCGATGGGCAGAATGCGCGCAGCGCGGCGCAACTGGCGGAGTTGTTACCGCTTCAGCTCATCAACCCAGACAGTTTCCGCCTTTTGGAAGGTGCCCCGAAAATTCGTCGCCAGTTTCTGGATTGGGGGGTGTTCCACGTGGAACCTCGCTTCTTGCCAGCCTGGCAGCGGCTGCAGAAGGCGCTGCGGCAGCGGAACTCATGGTTGCGTCATGGTACACTTGACCCAGCTTCGCAAGCCGCCTGGGACCGGGAACTGTGCCTGGCCAGCGCGGAAATAGATGAATACCGTCGCAACTACATCAAGGCCTTGAAGCCCGTCTTCGAGCGAACCCTGAGCGAACTGGTCGAGCTGGACGGGTTGACCCTGAGCTACTACCGAGGCTGGGACAAGGACCGGGAACTGCAAGAAGTACTCGCCTCCTCTCTCCTTCGCGATCAGCAGATGGGCCATACCCAGGCCGGTCCGCAGCGTGCTGATCTGCGTCTTCGTCTGGCTGCCAACAATGCAGCCGACATCCTGTCGCGTGGTCAGCAAAAGCTGGTGGTGTGTGCATTGCGCATTGCCCAGGGCCACCTCGTTAGTCAGGCTCGCCGCGGTCATTGTATTTATCTCGTGGATGACTTGCCGTCCGAACTGGACGACCAGCATCGCCGCGCGCTGTGCGGCTTGCTTGAAGAATTACGCTGCCAGGTGTTCATCACCTGTGTAGATCACGAATTACTGAGGGAAGGCTGGCAGACGGAAACGCCAGTTGCTTTGTTCCACGTGGAACAAGGCCGTATCACCCAGACCCACGACCATCGGGAGTGAAGGCATGAGCGAAAATCAAACGTACGACTCCTCCAGCATCAAGGTGCTGAAAGGTTTGGATGCCGTACGCAAGCGTCCCGGCATGTACATTGGCGACACCGATGATGGTAGCGGCCTGCACCACATGGTCTTCGAGGTGGTCGACAACTCCATCGACGAAGCCCTCGCCGGTCATTGCGATGACATCACTGTCATTATCCATCCGGACGAATCCATCAGTGTGCGCGACAACGGTCGCGGCATTCCGGTCGACGTGCATAAAGAAGAAGGCGTTTCCGCAGCCGAGGTCATCATGACTGTGCTGCACGCCGGCGGTAAGTTCGACGATAACTCCTACAAGGTATCCGGCGGCCTGCACGGCGTAGGGGTTTCGGTCGTGAACGCGCTGTCCGAGAAGCTGGTGCTGACCGTTCGCCGTAGCGGAAAAATCTGGGAACAGACTTACGTTCACGGTGTTCCTCAAGCGCCTATGGCGGTTGTCGGTGACAGTGAAACCACCGGTACCCACATCCACTTCAAGCCTTCAGCTGAAACCTTCAAGAACATTCACTTCAGCTGGGACATCCTGGCCAAGCGTATTCGCGAATTGTCGTTCCTCAATTCGGGCGTTGGCATTCTGCTGAAGGATGAGCGCAGCGGTAAGGAAGAGTTCTTCAAGTATGAAGGCGGCCTGCGCGCATTCGTCGAGTACCTGAACACCAACAAGACTCCGGTCAACTCCCAGGTGTTCCACTTCAACGTCCAGCGTGACGATGGTGTGGGTGTTGAAGTTGCTCTGCAATGGAACGACAGCTTCAACGAAAACCTGCTGTGCTTCACCAACAACATTCCGCAGCGTGACGGCGGCACTCACCTGGTGGGCTTCCGTTCCTCGCTGACCCGTAGCCTGAACAGCTACATCGAGCAGGAAGGCCTGGCCAAGAAGAACAAGGTGGCAACCACTGGCGATGATGCCCGTGAAGGCCTGACCGCAATCATCTCGGTGAAGGTGCCGGACCCCAAGTTCAGCTCGCAGACCAAAGACAAGCTGGTCTCCTCGGAGGTGAAAACCGCCGTGGAACAGGAGATGAACAAGTACTTCGCCGACTTCCTGCTGGAGAACCCGAACGAGGCCAAGGCTGTCGTTGGCAAGATGATCGACGCCGCCCGTGCCCGTGAAGCAGCACGTAAAGCCCGTGAGATGACTCGCCGCAAAGGTGCGCTGGACATCGCCGGCCTGCCAGGCAAGCTGGCGGACTGCCAGGAGAAGGACCCTGCCCTTTCCGAACTGTACCTGGTGGAGGGTGACTCCGCCGGTGGCTCGGCCAAGCAAGGCCGTAACCGTCGTACCCAGGCGATCTTGCCGCTGAAGGGTAAAATCCTCAACGTTGAGAAAGCCCGCTTCGACAAGATGATCTCGTCCCAGGAAGTGGGCACGCTGATCACCGCACTGGGCTGCGGTATCGGCCGCGAGGAGTACAACATCGACAAGCTGCGTTATCACAACATCATCATCATGACCGATGCTGACGTTGACGGTTCGCACATCCGCACTCTGCTGCTGACCTTCTTCTTCCGTCAGCTGCCGGAGCTGGTCGAGCGCGGCTACATCTACATTGCCCAGCCACCACTGTACAAGGTGAAGAAAGGCAAGCAGGAGCAGTACATCAAGGACGACGAGGCCATGGAAGAGTACATGACCCAGTCGGCCCTGGAAGATGCCAGCCTGCACCTGGACGAGTCGGCGCCAGCGGTTTCCGGTGTGCAGCTGGAAAGCCTGGTGAATGAATTCCGCGGCGTGATGAAAACACTCAAGCGCCTGTCGCGCTTGTATCCGGAAGATATCACCGAGCACTTCATCTACCTGCCGGAAGTGGCTGTGGAGCAGTTGGGTGACCACGCTCTGATGCAAGCCTGGCTGGCCAAGTTCCAAGAGCGCCTGAGCAACAGCCAGAAGTCCGGCCTGGTTTACAAAGCCAGCCTGCGCGAAGACAAAGAGCGCAACGTATGGTTGCCGGAAGTGGAAGTTACCTCCCACGGCCTGGCCAGCTATGTCACCTTCAACCGGGACTTCTTCGGCAGCAATGACTACCGTACCGTAGTCAACATTGGTGCCAAGCTGTCCAGCTTGTTGGGCGAAGGTGCTTACGTTCAGCGCGGTGAGCGCCGTAAGGCAATCGTCGAGTTCAAGGAAGGCCTGGACTGGCTGATGAACGAAACCACCAAGCGCCACACCATCCAGCGCTACAAAGGGCTGGGTGAGATGAACCCTGAGCAGCTGTGGGAAACTACCATGGACCCGACCGTCCGCCGTATGCTCAAGGTCACCATCGAGGATGCGATCGCAGCTGACCAGATCTTCAACACCCTGATGGGTGATGCGGTCGAGCCGCGCCGTGACTTCATCGAAAGCAACGCGCTGTCGGTGTCGAACCTGGACTTCTGATCAGGTGTAGGTTCACAGAAAAGCTGCACGCTTTCACAAATAGATGACCGGCCGGGCTTCAACCATGGCCCCTGTCGGTCACCATCAAGCCCGCCTTCGCGGGCTTTTTTTTGCCTGGAATTCCTGCCGGGGCGCCCTACTCCGCTCATTGGAAAATGATGCAGATGGGGGGATTTGAGGAAGTGATTTGATGGGGCGCTGGAAGTGCTGAGAGGGTCGGCGGGCGGATCTGAGCAGCAGAGAGATTGAGAGGACTTTAAAACTAATATTTGAACACCTTAATAGTTAATTAAGCGTACGTGTTAAGTATTAATTTGAACAATTTAGTATGGAAATGGAATTTGGTGGAAGTTGCCATTTTGGATTTTTTGTAGATTTCGAAGGGATGTTGGAATAAGATCTATGACCAACTTTTCCGCTTTGCACTGAAGATTTTCAGCCAAATCAGCTGTTTGAAGCGAGAGCTTCAGACCTGATCCAAATTGCTCCAGCGATCACGAAGTGGCCGTTTAGAAATAAAGAGAGCAAGCCGATTGCTTTAGATTCTGATCAGTCATGAGAGTCATGACCAATGAGAGAAAAGGAGACCTGAAAATGTAGAAAAACGCGATCAATCCCGAGAGGACTGACCGCGCTTAGCGAAGCAGACTTGCGTCCTCAGAACCCGCAATGTCTGCTTTTTCGAAGCGACTGTCAATCCTCTCCCATTTTTTCGACCTTAGCGAGGTTACTCGACGGCACAGTGTTGCCTGTCGAAAGGCCTCACTTCGCCCGCCCTGCGCCTTGATTTTTTGGCGCAGCGTCGGCGCTCGTTTCGAGATTTTCGGAGGTGTTTCATGACAGTACGAAAGGTGGTCACGCGGCGGTCCAACCATTACCGCGGCTACTTCCCATCGCTCAAAAATAAAAAGCCTGTGCCCTGGGAGTCCCAGCTCGAAGGCGCTCTTTTTCGGCTTCTTGAGCTGTCTCCTGCGGTCATCGGCTACGTCCCGCAGCCCAGTGAGGAACGTGTTCCATCGCTCCAGGGCTACTTCAAATATTACCCAGACGTACAGGTTTTCCTCGCGGATGGGCGCGAGTGGTGGTTTGAAGTGAAGCCTCACGACCGACTGAAGATTGCCAGCGTCAGGCAGCGACTGGATGCCGCTGAGCGCTACTTCAACGCCACTGCCCGTAACTTTTCGGTGATCACTGAAAAGTTAATTGAAGCTGAACCCCTGGCTACCAATCTTAGAAGGCTGATGTATCACCGGCGCGGTCCAGAGCTTTCGCATCAGGCGTTGGAGGAGGTAATGGCGACCTTCAACGAATGGCCGCCTATGACCGTTGCAGATCTGCTCTACGTGGTTGGTGAGGGGAAAGCCTGGCGCTTGTTAGGCCTTGGGGTGGTGGGCATTGACCTTGATAGGTCAATTGACACTGACTCCCCGGTCTTCCTGCAAGGGGGGCACCGTCATGCAAACCTTTTCCCTTAGGGTGAAATTGGTCGTCATCGTTCGTGGCGTACTGATGGTGCTTGAGAAGAGGCTTATTGACCGGAAGCTGCTCTTTTTCGATGAGCTTGGTGAGCCCACGAAGCTATCCGAGAAGGAGTTCTATGAGGCCTACGAGAAGCGCGAGATCGAGATCTCCGCTGATCAGCCATACCTTGGGAGGGTTCCGTATGTGCGGAACGTCCCTCCAGATATTTCATGCTTCCCCAAAAAACATGGAGATGAGGCATTGCGTCGACGCAAGTATCTGGACGACCTAACTAAGCGCGGTAAATACAAGCTACCGGGTGACGAAGACATGATCAAGAAGCTTAGAGATATCGCCAAAAAGATTGGGGATGCGTGCGCACCCTCGGTTTCCACTATTCGACGTTGGGCAGCCAAATACATTGGCCAGAACGTAGTAAAGCTTATCCCTCAGCATGCCAAAAAGGGTCGGGCTGCCGCGATACAGGGAGAGCTCGAAGTTATTCTTGAAGGGGTGATTAATAAAACCTACCTGCAGGATACGATTCCAGCGGTCAGCGTGGTCGTTTCAGAATTCGAGGATCAGATAAAAGAGAGGAACAAAAGTCGTTTGCCTTCGGATCAGCTCAAGATCCCAAGCGGAATGACTGTCCGAAGGTACATCGCCAAGCTGGATCCGTACCTTGTGGATAAGGAGAGGCTCGGAAAACACGCAGCAGACAAGAAGCACCGTGTTGCGGCGGGTGTCCTACGTGTCCATGAGATTTTGGAACGTTGGGAAATTGATCACACCTTGTTGGACGTCCAGCTTGTGGATGAAACCTCGGGGCTGTGCATTGGGCGCCCCTATCTGACGATCGTCCTCGACCGCTTCTCTCGAATGGTGATGGGATATTTGCTCCACCTGTCGGCGCCAAATACGGAAACCGTGCTTCGTGTGATCGAACGCTCAATCCGTCCAAAAGCCGAATTGCTGAAGCGCTTTCCGAAAGTGAGAAATGAATGGTGGGCACGTGGGCTGCCGGCTCGAATAGTCCCAGACAACGCAGCGGAATTTCACGCGGGCGATCTCATCATGGGATTCAACGAGTTGGGTATCGAGATCATGTATCCCGCTTCAAGGGCCCCTCAAAGGAAAGGTGCCGTCGAACGCTTTTTCAGCACACAGAACCTGGGGCTTATCCACAACCTCCCGGGTACCACCTTCTCGAATATCCAGCAGCGTGGCGATTACGACTCGGAGAAGAATGCATGTTTCACGCTCCCTCAATTGGAGGCGGTGGTAGTGAAATGGATCGTCGATGGTTACCACCAGACTCCTCATCGGGGGCTGGACAACAGAACACCGGCTCAAGTCTGGGGGACTAGCGAGGCGAACCATGTCATCAGCCTTCCCGTCGACCTGGACTCGTTGGAGTGCATTCTGGCCAAGCGGGCCTCGGTGAAGGTTCACCATTACGGCATCGAGGTTGCCAAAGTGGGCTACCACTCTACGGAACTTGCTGAGCTCCGTATGCGTTTGGCAGACGGAGAAAAGGTAAACGTCCGCTATCGAGACGAAGCCGGGCACGTTTGGGTTCACGACCGCTTCAGAAACTTGTTCTTCAAAGTGCCCGCCAAAGATGAGCGAATGGCCGGTAAGAGCAGGGAGGTGTGGAAGGCTGCCGAGAAAGCGCTGCGAGAAAAATATAATGAGCAGCCTAGCTTCGAGGCTACGCACAGGTGCTACCAGGAAATTATGGAAGATGCAGACGAGGCCCGCCGTTCGCAGACGCTCAGAAAACGACGCGCAGCTGCCATAGCGAAAATCGACAAGGAGGGTCGAGTGACCGAAAGCACGCCTCCACCCAAGGTACTCGCTGAAGTGGAATGGACCGGTGACTCTATTCCTAACATTCCGCCAGCAGCCTTCAAGGTCTCGGTTCGTCGCCCTGCTGGGAGTTCTAAGCCATGAACGCCATCAATCTGTACGAATGCTACGAGCATGGTGAATACAGCTTTACGCTCCGCGATCGTTTTATTCACAGCCCTCAAGTCGAGCGAGCGTTGACGCGACTAGGCGATATCCACGGCGATAGTCGGCGTACCAGAGCAAGTAAAGGGTTGCTGATCCAAGGTCCAAGCGGAGTGGGCAAGAGCACATTGGTCAAGGAGTACATTCGGTCATTGGAGGAATTGGAGAGCCATGACCCACAGAAGCGGACAGTTCTGTTCGTCGAGATGCCTTCGTCTCCAACCAAAAAGAACCTGGCAGCAGCCATTTTGGCAGAGCTGAAGGATCCCTTCGCAGAGGCACGAGGACATTCGGCAGAGGTTAAATTTGCGCGAGTAGTCCTGCTGCTGAAGAACCTTGGCGTGGAGATGTTGGTCCTCGATGAGGCGCAGCACCTGGTCGATTATCGTCGTAATGGTGCGTATGAGGCAGCAGACTGGATCAAGAGTCTGATGAATGAAACCAGTATCGCGTTTGTTCTGATTGGGCTGAAGCGCACCGAAAATCTCCTGCTAGCAAACGAGCAACTGCGACGCAGGTTTTCGGCCACGGTGGCATACGATCGCTTCACCTTCTCCGCTAATACGTCTCTTCATTTCGTGATGTTGTTGCAGGCAATCGAGGGCGAACTGCCTGTTCAAACCATCAGTTTTGTAGAGCCAGCGATGATTAAACGCTTCTACCTGGCTTCCTATGGATTGATCGACTACCTCATCAAGATTGTGGACAGGGCTGTTTGGCTGGTTCAAGTCCAGGACCTTGTCGGGATTGAACTTCCTGTGCTGGCCCAGGCTTTTGAAGACGAGGTTTGGAGCTACGCCACCGAGGATCGAAACCCCTTCAGTGCGAGCTTCAATTTCCAGCCTCTGTTCGGGAAGCGGGAGCCGTTTGAGACGTTCGAAGAGAGCAGTACCTGACGGCCAAGGGCCGGGCTTATCGGCCCGGCTCTACTCCCCTGATTTTTATGTCTTCGATTTCATGGATGTGTAGGAATGTTTGGTCTTTTAATCAACCCACGACCACACCAAGACGAAAGTCTTTTGGGGTACCTGCAGCGCCTGGCGAAAGCCAACGGATTACCCAGAAAGGAACTGCTCACCGCCTTTGCACGAGCCGACGAGACCGATGTTGCGGACTGGCTGCAGATGATGGAAGGACCACTGAGCTGGCCTGCGGTATCTGCTGAGTTTCGTGATCCAAGGCCCAAGGGGGTCAAGTTATGGACGACTCATCACGCTCGTTACTGTCCGATCTGTTTGGGCGAAGCCGGTTATTGGAGAGAAAGCTGGGGCTTGACCCTGGTTACGACGTGTTCTGTCCACGGCACTGAACTCCACGGGCGGTGCCCCAACTGTCTGAAGGAAACCGATCCAAGCGCAATGAGTGCGAATAGTTGCCAAGCGTGTGGCACCTCATTGAGTGGGACCAATTTTGAGATCGCGCCGGCGAGTGATACGGCCGCCTGGCTCACCTCTGGCTTTGAAGATAGGTTTTACGCCGACTCGTTGCCAGCTGACGCGGGATTGGCGGCCCTCACCTACGAACAGTTTCACGAGTTGTCATCGCGTCTCGCTGTCAGAAGTTTGCCTACGGAAAGAACCCAGCCGCTGAAGGTTGCTGATTCGGGTTCGCTAGAGATATCGCGGCTTATGGCAAACGCGGCGGGCGTGGTTCTCATGAACTGGCCTCTCGCATTCAGAGAACTGCTGAGTGGCCTCAAGGCAGTCCATTCCGATAACGAACATTGGACGCTCAGCAGATCGTTCGGCCCGATATACCACGACATCCACCGTGATCTGGATGACTCTTGTTTTGACTTTCTTCGTCGAGAGTTCGAATCATTTCTGCAGCATGCGTGGGAAGCACCGTTAGCGAAGCGAAATCGCAATTTGAGTGAGGAGACGATTGAGAGACATCGTTGGGTGTCGTTCGATTCTGCTGCTGAAGCTTGTGGTCTCGGGGTATCAGTCATAAAACGCCTTCATCAGGAGGGACAAATCGCCTATCGGGAGAAGGTCCATGAAGATCGAGTCTTTACGGTCGTGGACCTGGATCATTTGAAGGCAATCTCGCAGCATCTCCAGGGCGTGGCTGATATGAAAGAAACCTCGACTTTGCTAAGCCTCTGTCGCAATCGGGTTAGGCAGCTGCTAGCTGGTGGTACCCTCCAGTTCTTTGGTGGAGAACCGCGCCCAGGCGAAAGGTGGCTGATTGACTGCCGCTCGATCAACGAATTGATTGATGAGAAGCTGCCTACCAGCTCTGACCAGAGCCTGGTGTCGATCAACTACTTGGCCAAGCATTCTCTGCCCAAGGGGGGTGGGTTGGTCGAGTTGGTTCAGGCAATACGTGCAGGTGAACTTCGCGCTTACGGCCCAGCTGAGAATGGCTCGGTTGCGGTAGGGGCGTGGTTACTCAAGCCGCAAGATTTTGCAGCGTGGCAACAAGCCCGAGCTGAGAACAAGAGTCCGGTCTTTCCCGGCCTGTCGGTAGTCAAGGCTGCTGCGCTGTTAGGCGTCAAAGAACAATGCGCATACGCGTTCGTTCGACTGGGTCTGCTATGGAGCACTGCTGTCGAACGAGGCCGGCGTACGCAATTGATGGTTAAGCCTCAAGCCATCGACAGATTCAGGCGTGGCTATATCTTGGGACCGGAGATTGCGGTGTATTTGGGGAAGTCGACCAGGGAGGCGTTCAAGCACCTTTGGGAGGCCAGGTTTCGCCCCGTTGCGGGGCCATCCATTCCAAACGCGGCTTGCCGGCAGTACGTTTGGGTAAGAAGCAAAAAGCTGATCGATTACCTCGCAAGTGAAGCCGCCCAGATCGACGATCCTGAAGCCATCACGTTTTTATCCACACCGATCGCTCAGCCTCGTGATTGCCGATTCAGGCATGTGGGATCAAGATAGTTAGCACGCTTTCTTTCTTGATTGCTAAAATCATCGAACCCATTTTGGAGAATCTTATGTCCCGTCTCGCTGAATTCCGCCTGCTCGAACAACAGCTCGCAGCCCAACTGGCGGAGCTGGAAGCGCTGAAAAATGACTCTGCCCTGAAGCAGGAAATGGAATTTGAAACGAAGCTGCGCAGTTTGCTCAACGAGTATGGCTACGGCCTGCGCCAAGTGGTGCTGATCCTCGATCCGCAAGCGGTGGCTTCCACTGATATGGCCCCAAAAACCTCTCGGAAACCACGCGAAGTG